>NZ_LUKY01000030.1 GCF_001881495.1 Candidatus Rickettsiella isopodorum
TCTGCGCCAATGATACTTTGGGGTTCCCCCATGGGAAAGTAGGGCATCGCCAGGCTACTGTACGACTAAAAACCCGCTAACTGCGGGTTTTTTCTTTATAAGCGGCGGCTTTTTATTTTTATTGTGCTTTAGCTTGAAAATTCAATATAAACTGGAAGACTTCTTTTATGAACTTCCTGAAAAACTTATAGCGCGGTATCCATCAACACAGCGTACCGATAGTCGTTTACTTTGTTTAAATAAAAAAACAGGTGCCATTCAACATAAAAAATTCAAAGATAGTTTAAAGCTTATAAATTCAGGTGATTTGTTAATTTTAAATAATACGCAAGTTATTCCCGCCCGCTTATTTGCCAACAAAACGACAGGTGGCAAGGTGGAAATATTGATTGAACGTATTCTAGATAAAAGACGATTTCTAGCGCAATTAAAATCCAGTAAACCATTGAAGTTAGGGACAAAACTAATATTAGAAAATGGTGTGCGCCTAGAAATATCCGCTAGGGCGGAAAATATATTTGAATTAATTTTTTTAGTAGAAGTGCCTTCTATTTTAGAGCTATTAAATAAAATAGGCCATATTCCATTACCTCCTTATATGCAAAGAGCGGATGAATTATTTGATTGGGAGCGCTATCAAACTGTATTTGCATCCACACCGGGTGCAATTGCCGCACCGACAGCAGGTCTACATTTTGACGAAGACTTGTTAGCACAACTAAATGCTAAGGGAGTTAACATTGTTTATATTACGTTACATGTCGGTTCAGGAACTTTTCAGCCTATTCGTAGTATTCGCTTTGAAGACCATCAGATGCATAATGAGCCTGTGACAGTGTCAGAAGCAGTGTGTGAAAAAATAACTCTTACTAAGCAAAATAATAAGCGCGTTATAGCGGTGGGAACAACGGTAGTGAGGAGTATAGAAACTGCGGCTTTAAATGGTCAAATAAAATCATTTCTCGGAGATACACGTCTTTTTATTTATCCAGGCTTTCAATTTCGTTGTATTGATGCCTTAATCACTAATTTTCATTTACCGCAATCGACTTTATTGATGTTAGTGTGTGCTTTTGCAGGTTATGAATCTGTTATGCCGGCCTACCAAGAGGCGATTAAACAGAATTATCGATTTTTTAGCTATGGTGACGCCATGTGGATTAGTTAGTTTTTAGTTTTCTTAAATGGGTTTAACATACAAAATTTGCGAATGGACAACGAACCAGGTAAATTGCTTGGCTTAATATCATTGATATCCTCAGGAGAAAAGTATGAGTTTTTTAATCACTAATGTGTTGGCTCAATCAGCCGCAACTTCTGTCACCCCTTCATCGAGTGGATATTCTCAAATTTTAATTTTATTAGGTTTTGTCGTCATCTTTTACTTGTTATTATGGCGGCCACAAGCGAAACGCGCGAAAGAACATCGCCAATTAATGGCTAACTTAGCGATAGGTGATGAAGTGACGACTACCGGTGGAATAGTCGGTAAGATTACCCGCCTCAATAATGATTTAATTAGTTTAAAAATCGCAGAAAATGTTGAAATTAATTTACAAAAAGCAGCTGTTTCTAGCGTATTACCTAAAGGGACTATAAAGTTTTAAACCACTTATGCTCAATAAATATCCTCTCTGGAAAAATAGTTTATTACTGGTGTTGTTGATATTGGGTTTTATTTATGCAGCACCTAATCTTTTTCCAGAGCAGCCCGCTGTACAAATTTCTCCTTCTACAGCGATCATGCATGTAAATCTGAAAGCTTTACAAGCTAAAGTCAATGCATTGATAAAAGCAGCGCAGATTGCCCCTGTTAGTGAAGCGCTTAATCAGCAAACGCTTTTATTGCGATTTAATAACACCGATACCCAGCTTAAAGCCAAAGATATTTTATCCACTGCATTGGGTGATGATTATACCGTCGCGGTTAATTTGTTGTCATCGACACCGCGATGGATGCAGGCTATTGGGGCATCCCCAATGAAGCTGGGACTTGACCTACGCGGGGGGGTACATTTTGCTTTAGAAGTTGATATTAATAATCTTATTGCGCAACGCATGCAAGGATTAGCAAAAAATATTAGCGAAAACCTTCAACAAGCGCGTATTCGCTATATGGAATTAACACCGAAAGAAAAACAATTATCTATTTTGTTCAGAAATAAAAGCAATTTATTACAAGCAAAAAATTTATTGGAACAACAGTTTCCAGCATTTGAATTTACTGAAGCAACGGATAATCCTAAACAACTTAGGATTGTTTGGTCGAATCAAGGACTCAATAATTTACGGCAACTGGCTATAGACCAAACCATTAATACGCTACGAAATCGAATTAATGAGTTGGGAGTTGCTGAGCCGATTGTTCAACAACAAGGGAATAATCGAATTTTAGTTGATTTACCTGGTGTTCAGGATATTGCGCGAGCACAACAAATTTTAGGTGGGACAGCGACAATTGAGTTTCGTTTACTGGATACCGTTCATAATCCACATCTTGCTGAAATCAATAATACAATACCTGCAGGCTCACAACTTTATCAATATGAAAGCCAGCCGATATTGTTGAGTAAACAGGTTATTTTGACAGGTAATTCGATTACTGATGCTTCAACGAGCTTTGATGAGTCGGGACGATCCGCGGTAAGTATTAGTTTGGGAGGAGGAGGAGAAAGCTATTTTCATCAAGTGACGGGTGAAAATGTGGGTAAGCCGCTGGCTATTGTGTATGTAGAAACTAAAAGCAGTGTAAAAGTCGTGAAGGGAAAAATTACTCATATTCCGCGTAAAGTAGAACGAATTATCAGTATCGCTAGAATTCAGACCGCACTCCCACCTAATTTTCAAGTAACCGGTTTAACCAATCCACAAGAAGCCTTAAACTTATCCTTATTATTACGCGCAGGTGCTTTGCCAGCACCCATTTATGTGGTTGAACAACGTACGATAGGTCCACAATTAGGCGCAGAAAACATCCATAAAGGGATTATTTCTATTGTGGTAGGCTTTATTTTGGCTGTTGTGTTTATGGCTGTTTATTATGGAGTGTTTGGTGTCATTGCGGATATAGCCTTAGCACTTAATTTAGTATTATTGGTTGCCTTATTATCTTTATTGGGTATGACGTTAACCCTACCAGGTATGGCAGGAATCGTTCTAACCGTTGGGATGGCGGTTGACGCGAATGTCTTAATATTTGAGCGTATTCGTGAAGAATTACGCAATG
Organism: Candidatus Rickettsiella isopodorum; assembly: GCF_001881495.1. Lineage (NCBI taxonomy): Bacteria > Pseudomonadati > Pseudomonadota > Gammaproteobacteria > Legionellales > Coxiellaceae > Rickettsiella > Candidatus Rickettsiella isopodorum. The sequence goes on from NZ_LUKY01000030.1 coordinate 3,227, forward strand.
GCGTGTCACCTCAATCGAGTATTCATGCGGGTTATGATCGGGCATTAATTACTATTATTGATGCCAACGTGACCACCTTAATTGTCGCATTAATATTATTTGGCGTAGGTACAGGTTCGATCAAAGGATTTGCGGTGACTTTAACCCTAGGGTTACTCACCTCAATGTTAACCGGGATCATGATAACAAGAGCCTTGATCAATGTCTGTTATGGGGGGCGTCCTCTAAAACGTTTGCCGATTGGTATTTAGTTTTAAAGAGTAAAAACTGTGGAATTTTTTAAAAAACAAACCCATATAAATTTTTTAGGCTTGCGTCGCTGGGCGGTGGCTTTGTCTTTACTATTAATTGTTATTTCTGCGGGATCCTTAATCACTAAAGGGTTACGTTGGGGATTAGATTTTACCGGTGGTAGTCAATTACAAGTTTCTTTTAATCACACTGCAGATATCCCTTTATTAAGGAAACAATTAGTAGGCGCTGGATTTAAAGATATCTTAGTGCAAAGCTACGGAACTTCACGTGATGTACTGATAAGCTTGGCCCCCCATCAACACACTACGCAACATGATTTAAGTGCGCAAATTATAAAAGCGTTACCAGGTGCACAATTAAAACAAATTGAATATATCGGTCCTCAAGTAGGGCGAGAGTTAGCAACTCAAGGCGCACTGGCTGTTTTTATTGCACTATTAGGAATCATGATTTATATCGCGCTACGTTTTGAATATCGTTTTGCAGTAGGAGCAGCGATTGCTTTGATTCATGATCCTATCGTTATTTTAGGTATCTTTTCTTTATTTGGTATTGAATTCAATTTAACGGCTTTAGCCGCTATTTTAGCGGTTATTGGTTACTCACTTAATGATACGATCGTTATCTTTGATCGAATTCGTGAAAACTTTCGTAAGCTACGCAAAGGGTCGGCAGTCGAAGTGGTCAATCTCTCCATTAATCAAACTTTGTCGCGTACTATCATGACATCCGCGACGACATTGCTCGTGGTACTTTCGCTCTGTGTTTTTGGCGGAACAATGATTCATAGTTTTGCATTAGCGCTGGTAATAGGAATTGTGGTAGGAACTTATTCATCAATTTATGTGGCAGGAACTATCGCAGTTGCATTAGGTCTCGATCGACGGAATTTTTTACCTCCAGTAAAAAGTGTCGATGAGAGACCTTAACACCATAAGTTCAGTTCAATGAGTAGGATTAAAGTTTTCGGCTAATGGCTTGTAGTAATAAAGGACAGAGTTTAGGATTGGCTACCATAATATGACCCGTGGTGAAATAATTTTCACCCCCTTTTATATCACACGCTATTCCACCGGCTTCTTGAACCAGTAAAATACCTGCTGCCATATCCCACGGAGCGAGTTCAAGTTCCAAAGCAGCATCTAAGCGTCCTGCAGCAACATAGGCTAAGTCCAGTGCAGCCGATCCCGTTCTACGTATGCCACTCGCTTGTGACATCATGGCGCGCAAAGCTTCTTTATTAATAGAAGCAGTCAGTGTATTGAAACCGCGGCTAGGAATTGAAATTCCTATTAAGGATTCTGGAATACTTGAACGTGTGCTGACACGTAAACGACGCGTAAAGCGTTGTGTATTATTTAAATAAGCACCTTCCCCTCGTGTGGCAATAAAGGTTTCTTGACGTAAGGGGTCATAGATAAGGGCATGTTCAATGCGGTCTTTTTCGTTGTTTTTAATAGCAATTGAGATCGCAAAATGTGGAAAATCATGGACATAGTTACAGGTTCCGTCGAGCGGATCAATAATCCAAGTGTATTTATCACCGTTAATTGGCTCGCTTTCTTCAGCAAATATCCCATGATTTGGATAGGCTTCTTGGATAGTCGAGATAATAATTTTTTCCGCTTTTAAATCGATCTCAGTGACAACACCGCGGTTGTCTTGTTTTTGTTGCATACGAAGTCTGTCTAAACGGTGTAAACCGTCTAAAATAGTTTTACCTGCCAGACGAGCAGCGCGATCGGCGATATTTAAGAAAGGGTGCATGGATATTGATGATAAAGTGAAAACTAATATTATATTTTTAAAAGTTCCAGAATGATACCATAGCTTATGCCTCTAAAATATCTTTAGAAGCTCACTTCATGCGTTTACTACAAATTCTCCTGAAAGTACTTGAGGTCTGATTTGACGCCATCAACCCTTTGTGTGAAGCTAGAATGTTAAATAACAAATAATTTTAAGCTTTTCGACCGAATAGATAAGGGGTTAGTCGGAAGGTTTATAGGTAAAAACTCATGTCTCTTTCACAGATTCGGATCGTACTCGTCAATACAACCGATCCCGGCAATATTGGAGCGACAGCCCGTGCGATGAAAACCATGGGCTTGAAACAGCTTTATCTTGTTGAACCAAAGTCTTTTCCACATGTGAATGCATCAGTGCGTGCGAGTCATGCGATTGACGTGTTGGCGGAAGCGACAGTTGTCGATCATTTAGGTAGAGCCATTCAGGATTGTCATTTAGTTTTTGGGACCAGTACGCGTATCCGCGAACTCAATTGGGTTTCTTTAACAGCCCGAGCTGCCGCTGAAAAAATAGTGATTAAACCACAACAAAAAGTAGCGGTAGTGTTTGGGCAAGAACGATGTGGTCTTACCAACAAAGAATTACAATTATGTCATTTTCAAATTAATATTCCTGCAAACCCAGATTATAGCTCCTTAAACTTAGCGGCCGCAGTACAAATTGTCTGTTATGAGTTGCGTATGGCTTTTTTACATGAAATTAAGCTTGAGGAAAAAGCGATTCCTCTGGCAGATGTCAAACAGCAAGAATATTTTTACCAACATTTACATGATCTACTCAATAAAATTGAATTTTTAAAACCGATTCGTAGCCAACAAATTATGGATAGATTACGTCGCTTATTTAGCCGATCGGAATTAGATGTCAATGAAGTGAAAATTTTACGAGGAATACTGAGCACGATTGAAAAAAAATTAGCTTCTCAGCCATAAGACGTGTCTATTTTATGAATAATCAATTTAATTGCGAACTGCTCAAATCCAGCAAAAACTCACAGGCTAGAGTCACTAAAATAACGACAGCGCATGGCAGTGTGCTAACGCCTGCTTTTATGCCAGTGGGAACACGTGCTTTTGTTAACCATATGATGCCCCAGGATCTGAGAGATGCGGGATCGCAAATTATCTTAGGTGGCAATACCTATCATATGTTACTTAATCCTGGTATGGAAGTTATCTTAGCGAGCGGAGGAATGCATCGTTTAATGGCTTGGGATAAGCCTATGTTAACGGATAGTGGTGGTTTTCAAGTATTTAGCTTGTCGAAAAATTCCAAAATTTGTCATATTGATGCGAAGGGGGCACATTTTAAACATCCCACTACAGGAAAAGTGATTCATTTGACACCCAAAAGCTCTATTGAGGCACAAAGAATTATTGGCGCGGATATCATCATGGCTTTTGATGAATGTACACCTGAAAACGGCGGTAGAGACGCCGCGTTAGCAGCGATGGATCGCACACATCGTTGGTTATTAACTTCAAAAGAAACTTACTTGGTTTCAGATTCAGTTTATGGTCATCAACAAGCTTTATTTGGCATTATTCAAGGGGGTAGTTTTAGGGATCTTCGTGAATTAAGCACACAATTTATTTTAGCAGCAGAGCTGGATGGTATTGCAATCGGTGGAGAAGTCATTGGTTTTGATATGCAGAAAACAGTTGAAGTGATCGATTGGATTCGGCCCTTATTACCCGATAATAAGGTTCGTTATACGATGGGAGTAGGACTTAATCCACAAGATTTGATTGATGTAGCCGCCAAAGGAATTGATTTATTCGATTGTGTTGCACCAACACGCAATGCACGACATGGCGCACTTTATCACGGGAATGTTATCAAAAAAGATAACGGCTTAGAATTTGTCAGTGAAGAAAACCAATCCAGAATATTGATTAAAAAATCTATTTACGCAAAAGATGAAACCCCTATTTTAGCAGGGTGCTTATGCTATACTTGTCGGCATTTTACACGTGCCTATTTACATTTTTTATTTAAACAAGGATCGTCTCTTTATAACCAGCTGGCATGCATACATAACCTATACATCATGCACCATGTTTGCGAACAAATTCGACGCTTAATCTTTGATGAATAAGTGACAATAGACTCACAGCAATTGGATTTTGACAAGTGCCGCGAAGGGAATTGCAAGCTGATCGGCAACACAGATAAAAATTCAATTGCGCAGAGTATCGTTTTATTTTAATGGAATGCCAGTGATACTTTTTTATTGTTGTCGACGAAATAACATCGTTACGAATGCAATGATCGCTAATATGATGAATATAAAAAAGATAATTTTTGCAACGCCAGCCGCTACGGCAAAAACACCGGTAAATCCAATAATGGCAGCAATGATAGCAATAGCTAGAAAGATAAATGCCCACGCTAACATAATACTTCTCCTCTACTTAAATTGGTTTAAGCCTTAAGGTTAGTTGATGAATCCAGTAGTCGCAAGTGACGATAGGTATTCTTAGAAAAGTGCCGTCATATTTTGGTCGTTTTGACAACAGGAGTATAAAATATGTCTATAAATGAATCGCAAACACGCGATACTCTCTTAAATGAAATCAAAATTTATCCCCCATCGAAAAACTTTTCCGATCATGCGCGGATTAACTCTATGGACCAATATGAAGAGATTTATCGCCACTCTATGGAACAGCCTGACCAATTTTGGGCACATATTGCGGGTGAATTACACTGGATGCAGACTTGGAAAAGTGTATTAACTTGGAAGGAACCATATGCAAAATGGTTTTTAGAAGGTAAAACCAACGTGTCATATAATTGTCTCGATCGCCATCTGCCGCATTATGCAGAAAAAACCGCATTGATTTGGCAGGGAGAGCCAGATGAGAAACGTCAATTGAGCTATAGGGAATTACTTCAGGCGGTTTGCCAATTTTCTAATGGATTAAAAAAATTAGGTATAAAAAAAGGTGATTGCATTACACTGTATATGCCTTTAATCCCGGAACTTATTATTGCGGTCTTAGCTTGTGCGCGTTTAGGAAGCATTCATAATGTTGTATTTGGCGGTTATTCGGTACAAGCGCTAGAAAGCCGCATTCAAGATTCAAACTCTAAATTGGTTATTACTGCGGATGCTGCTTACCGACGCGGTAAGATTATCCCACTTAAACAAGTGATGGATGAAGCGTTATTAAGTTGCCCGTTAGTAGAAAAAGTCATTGTTTATCAAAGAACTCAGACTGAAATTCCGTTAAAAGCTCATCGCGATATTGGGTGGCATGATGTGATAGCAGAGGTTAGCGATTTTTGTCCTGCTGAGCCTATGGATAGTGAGGATACACTTTTTATTCTTTATACATCCGGTTCTACCGGAGAACCGAAGGGGATTTTTCATTCCACTGGCGGGTATATGGTAGGGGCTTATTATACTTCCAAAATAGTCTTCGATTTAAAACCAGAAGATGTTTATTGGTGTACTGCCGATGTGGGTTGGATCACAGGTCATACTTATGTTGTTTATGGCCCTTTGTTAAATGCAGCAACCGTATTTATCTATGAAGGAGCTCCTGATTGGCCTAAACCCGATCGTTTTTGGCAACTCATTGAAGAATACAAAGTCAATATCTTTTATACTGCACCCACGGCCATTCGTTCTTTTATGAAATGGGGTAATGAATGGGTTGATAAAAAAGATTTATCGAGTTTAAGACTGCTAGGTAGTGTGGGCGAGCCTTTAAATCCAGAGGCGTGGCTATGGTATTTTGAAAAAATTGGTAATAAGCAATGTCCTATTGTTGATACATGGTGGCAAACAGAAACAGGCGCCATTATGATCGCATCCATTCCTGGAGCGATACCAACTAAACCCGGTTCAGTGGCTAAACCTTTACCTGGCGTAGAAGTTGATATTGTGGACACGGCGACGGGACTCAGTGTTGAGCAGGGAAAAGGAGGGGCTTTGATTATTCGCCGTCCTTGGCCAAGTATGCTGCGCGGTATTTGGAATGATCCCAAAAGATATGAATCACAATATTGGGGTAAAGTTCCCCATGCTTACTTCTCAGGTGATGGGGCACGTTTTGACACAGAAAATTATATTTGGATTATAGGGCGTACGGATGATGTGATCAAAGTTTCTGGACATCGTTTAGGATCTGCAGAAATAGAAGCGGCTTTAGATAGCTATCCTGCAGTTGCAGAATCTGCCGTGGTGCCTATTCCAGATAAAATCACCGGTCAATCGATAGTGGCTTTTGTTGTGCTAAATAATGATGTAAAAAAGCCAAAAGCTACATTAAAGGCCGAACTTATTAACCAAGTTAGAGTGACTATAGGTGCTATTGCGTTACCTAAGCGTTTAATTTTTACTGTGGCATTACCAAAAACCCGTTCGGGGAAAATTATGCGCCGCTTATTACAGGACATTGCGGTGAACCGTGAAATTGAGCAAGACACATCGACATTAGAAGATTTTTCAGTACTTAAACAGATTCAAGAACAACAAATGCAAGAACAACAAAACGGAGAGTCGAATAATCACTATGCAGAATAAAAATGTTATCATTATTCCCGCACGTTATGCTTCCAGCCGATTCCCAGGAAAGCCATTAACGTTGATTAAGGGCCATAGTTTAATTTATCGAGTTTGGTCTATTGCTAAAACTATTAAGAGTGTTGATGAAGTCTATATTGCAACCGATCATGCGGATATCCAAAGACACGCTATCAATTTTGGCGCTAAAGTATTGATGACGGCCGAACAGAATAATGGCACGGAACGTAGTTTTTTTGCACTTTCTTTGTTAGAAAATAAACCGAATATTATTTTAAATTTGCAGGGAGATGCAGTGTTAACGCCGCCCTGGGTTCTACAAGCACTAATCGATGCCATGATCGCTAACGTTAAGCTCGAAATAACAACGCCGGCAACACTAATTAATGCAGAGCAATACTCTGTTATGCAAAAGGCTAAATTAAACGGTGAAGTGGGAGGTACGATGGTTGTTTTTGATAAAGATTTAAACGCTTTGTATTTTTCTAAGAGCATGATTCCTTATTTAAGAGATACACAGATGGGTTCCCCTCCACTTTATCGACATATTGGCCTGTATGCCTATCGTTATTCGGCATTAGAAAAATATATCGCTTTACCACCCACCCCGTTAGAAAAATTAGAAGGACTCGAACAATTACGCGTATTGGAAAATGGTCAATCGATTCGAGTGGTGTTAGTAGATTATAAAGGGCATACGCATGCTTCGATTGATAGTCCCGAAGACGTTATTCGGGTTGAGCGTTTGATAGAAGCAGAAGGAGAGTTAGTCGTTTTAAAGTCAATGAAAGATAGGCCAATATGAACGTTATTTTTTCTCGTCACGGTAATACTTTTTCTGCAAACGATGCGGTGGTATGGGTCGGTGCAACACAAGATTTACCTTTAGTGGATTCAGGTCGCTTACAAGCTAAATGTTTGGCACAAGCATTACAAAAAATTGATATACACCCTAAAGCCGTGTATTGCGGACCTTTAAAAAGAACACAGGATTATGCAGTGATTGTGTTAGAAGAATTACATTCTACGTTGAAGCCCACCGTAGATACTCGTTTAAACGAGATTGATTATGGTAATTGGGCGGGTCTTAGTAATACCCAAATTCAGGAAGTAGGTGAGGGTCAAGAATTGTCTGCTTGGGAAAATTTAAGTGTTTGGCCAAAAATTGCGGGTTGGTCAGAATCCCCAGCCCATATGGCCAAAGAAGTTAAAGAATTTAGCAATGATTTAGTGACTCAATATGATCCGACAGATACTATTTTAGTGATTACCAGTAATGGTCGGCTACGTTATTTTTTAAAACTTATTCCTGGCTTATTTGAACAGCAGGTGCAGAATAAAGCATTTAAAGTAGCCACCGGTAATATTTGTTTATTCACTTATGAGCATAAATGGCAAATGAAGTTTTGGAATAAAAAACCTGAATATCTTTTGCCATTTAAAAATGAAAACTAAAATAATTGACTCATTATCTTATTCAACTAAAAAATTAAAATAAGTATTTTTATAAGGTTCATTTTGTAGCGTAAAATGCCACCATTCGGTTTTTATTGGTCTAAAACCAGATTTTATCATTAATGAGCGTAGTAGCATCCGGTTTTGAAATTGTTCTTCCGTAATGTCACGATTATCAGGGTGGGATAATGGATCGAGGTAATCAAAAGGCGTGCCCATATCGAGTACTTGGTTGTTTTCAAGATTAATTATTGTTAGATCGACTGTGCTGCCGCGCGTATGGCCTGAGCGTCGTGCAATGTAATTGAATTTAAAAAGGTAGCTTTTATCAATATGCGGATAAAAGACATTTTTCATCTTTTGATCTCCAGTATTTTGACTCCATTGTATAAAATCATTAACTGCCATTTGCGGGCGATAGCCATCATAGACGAGTAGGCCTAAATTCTGTTTATTCAGTGCGGTTTGTACCTTCAATAAGGCATGCGTAGCGGCACTTGTTAAAATGCAGACAGGCTTTTTATAGCCGCTAATTGGACGACCCACAAAATTATTATTGCCGAAATAACGGATATCTTGCTTAATGTTAGGAATAATCTCAGTGACATAAACAAAATTATCAGGTTTTTCTTCTGCAAAAACATCCATAACAATAAAAACTAGCAAGTAAATAAATAGACGGCACATTATAAAAACTATTTTACACATAAAAATAATCAATGATACGGAAATCTGTTGTGTTAATTAAAGCTGAATAAAAAATTACGCTTTATTACGTTCCCAATAACGCAGTTTTCTGCAAAGTTTTATGAATGCTTGGCAAGAATTTGCATTTTTTAAGGCCACAGTCCCTTGATCCGGTTTAAATTTCAATTCTTTAAATAGAAGAGCAGTTAATTCGGGTGTATAGGCGATTAGTTTACATTGATGAAAGCTCTCTTGCAGAAAAGTAAATAGTTTTAGTTTGTCACATTTAAGCAAATCTTTAGGTTTAGCAATAATTGCAATGGCATCATAACAAGCAGAAACAGCTGTTTCGAAGCTTTGTTGTGGTTTAAATTTCTTCTTATTTTTAAAATCTAAAATTTTAGGTGCAATTATTTCTAAAAAACCGCCTTCTTTTTTAATAAATTTTTCTAGATTAGCGGCTAAGGAAAGGTTACTCTTTTCAGTGAGTATCACCGCTAATTTTCTTCCCTTAAAAGTATTGGGAGGGTTTAATACGATACTTAATGAAGGTGCGCGCGATTGCTTTTTTTTCTTAATGCCAAATACCGGAGCAGGTTTTGGTATAGGAGATAAGCCCAAGAGATTAGCCACATTTTTAGCGAGTGCTATATCAATATTGAGTAAATGCGAAATAACACGGGCTTGAATAGTATGGGTATTGACTTTACTCAGTTCGAATGCTAAGGCTGCTTGAATGTGTTGTTGCTCAACGGGAGTTTGGCTAATATAAAATAGGTTAGCTTGATTATAATAATCTGCAAAACTTTCCGCACGCAATCGCACTTTCTCGCCCGATTCCATGGCCGGAAAGGATTTAAACCCTTTTTTTAACAATTCACGTGGCCCGCCTGTTTTCCCCCACGAATTAGGTTCATAATTGGCTCTTCCAGATAGATTACGAAATGCCATATGTCCATCTTGTTGAAAGTTATGAAACGGGCACTTCGGCGCATTGATAGGAAGTTGAGCAAAGTTAGGACTTCCTAAACGTTTTACTTGCGTATCTAAATAAGAAAAATTACGACCTTGAAGTAATGGATCATTGCTGAAGTCTATTCCAGGGACAATATTTTGTGTGCAAAAAGCCACTTGCTCTGTTTCGGCAAAAAAATTATCCACGCAACGATTTAAGACGAGTCGACCCACTTTTTTAATCGGAATTAATTCTTCTGGGATTAATTTGGTGGCATCTAAGATATCAAAATCAAATTTTTTAGCAGTTTTTTCATCAAAAAGTTGTATTCCTAATTCCCATTCCGGATATTGGCCCGATTGAATCGCATCCCATAGATCACGGCGATGAAAATCTGGATCAGCTCCATTGAGTTTTACCGCTTCAGCCCAGGTGAGTGATTGCAAACCTAGTTTGGGTCGCCAATGAAATTTAACAAAGGTCGATTTTTGTTTAGCGTTAACCAGTCGGAAAGTGTGTACTCCAAAACCTTGCATGAAACGGAAGGAACGTGGGATAGCTCGGTCTGACATCACCCACATTACCATATGCATGCTCTCAGGATTCAGTGATATAAAATCCCAAAAATTATCATGCGCCGTTTGTGCTTGCGGAAAACCACTATCCGGTTCGTCTTTTGCCGCATGAATCAAATCGGGAAATTTTATCGCATCTTGAATGAAAAAAACGGGGATATTATTACCGACAATGTCCCAGTTTCCTGCTTTAGTATATAATTTAACGGCAAAACCTCGAACATCGCGCGCGAGATCGGCGGATCCTTTATTTCCAACGACCGTAGAAAAACGTACAAAAGCGGGCGTTCTTTCTTTTTCTCGCTGAAATAAATCTGCACAAGTATATTCCGCTAGAGATCGATAATTTTCAAAATATCCATGCGCACCATAACCTCTAGCATGGACGACACGCTCAGGAATTCTTTCATGGTCAAAATGAAAAATTTTTTCACGAAAATGAAAGTCTTCAAGTAAGGTAGGGCCTTTTTCGCCTATGCGTAAAGAGTTTTGATCATCAGAAACTGCAGTGCCTTGAGCCGTAGTTAAAATGGGAATAGTGTGATTCGCCTGCTGGTGAGTTTCAACCCGCTTTTCTTTTTTCTTGGCGGATCTCGGTGTACGAATTTTTCCTCGTGCTTTTTTGCTCATCATTCTTCCTTGAATAAATATAAAAAAGTTTGCTGGATTTGCTTATTGATAGCTTGAATAAAAAAAACTTTATTTCACCCTCCTTAGTTAGGAAATTTACTAAAAATAATTATTTGCTGCGAGTAGTTTTTTAATTTTTTTATTATGAATAAACTGTTCATTAGCATGAACCTACTTTTAATTGACCATTGTAATTATTAAGTTTTTTAAGTTCATCGATTGTATAAAATAGTGAATAATCTGAGCTAATGATATCCTTGCCTTTTGGATCGTAATGTACCGTGTAACTCCCATTAGCGACTTCACTACCGTTCGGTTTTTGCAATGCACATAAATGCCACATTTATTCCCTTGTGATTATAGAAGAAATTTGTCAAGATCGGTTGGTTAGTGAATATATTTTCCAAGCAACAGACAAAATACTCTAAGCATAAAAATTACAAAAGATTAGAGAAGAAATTGCTTGATATTTGCTAGACAAGATGTGAACTTTTTAGTCGTGCGTACAAAATAGGCTCAAATTCTAATAATGGACTCAAAACGAAATTGCTAATCGTGTTTAAATTAGCTACAATTCGGCTCCTTTCTTGTGAAGGGCCCATAGCTCAGTTGGTTAGAGCAGCGGACTCATAATCCGTTGGTCCTAGGTTCAAGTCCTAGTGGGCCCACCAGTAAAATCAAACACTTATACTATTTTCAAATGTTCTTGAAAATTCACTTGTGCGACTTCTAGTACTTTCGCAAATTCGTTGTCCGAGTATTTTTTTGTCAATGTGCCAAATTCCCTTACGATTAAGGAGGTCTGTTCTTTTTCGCTCCATAATTTTTTACTCCTTTTGTTATTGGAGCGGCCTTACATTGCTTATAATGCTCAACCCATGCTAATTTGAGTAATAAAAAAATAAAAACCGACTTATAAACCTGGCTCAGGAAGTCGCGGAGACAAGATTTAAAAAATAATACATCTACTCAATTTATGGGACATAGTAGTATCCAATTGATCAGTTTTATAAACCGAATTTTTTATTGTTTCTGGATTTAGTAAATTGAAGAAACGATGAAACGACAAAGAAGATAAAGAGTCATTTTTTAAGGTGAAATTTTTAGCTATAATACTTTCTGTCCAATTTTTACAACCTATAATCTTATTGTCTAGCAAATAATTAATTTTAATCTGATCATTCCAGTAAACTAACAAATCTTGATCCTTTTCTATAAAGTCAGGCTTTTCTTCTTTTATATTTTTGGATAATAAATGAGAAATAAACCATTTTGCTAACTCAATATGATTATTCCGATATGCTTTATGTAATGGAGTAAGTCCAGAATTATCAATCATGTGAATGTTACCCCCTTTTTCTACAAGCAGTTTTGCTACCTTAATATGGCCCTCCACACATGTATAGTGAAGTGCTGTTTCTCTATAAGAGCCCATTGCATTAACACAGGCTCCATGTTCTATAAGCAGTTTTGCTAATTCAATCCTTCCTTTAAAACATGCCCAATGGAGTGGGGTTATTCCATTACTACCCATTTCATTAACATTGGCTCCATGTTCTATAAGCAGTTTTGCTAATTTAATCTTACCTGTTATACATACCCAATGGAGTGGGGTTGCTCTAAGACCGTTAATTCTATTAACATTGGCTCCGCATTCTATGAGCAGCTTTGCTAATTCAATATTGCCTGTTATAGATGCCAAACAAAGTGCCGTTACTAATCCATTATAACCAACAGCATTAACATTAGCGCCAAATTTTATCAATGGTACTACTAGTGCTTCAATATCACCTTCTTTACATGCACTATGGAGGAGTTGGGTTCTATTACAGGTAATTTCACTAGAGGTATTTCGTATAATCAGTTTTGCTAAATCAAAAGGGTCGCAGTCAAAAAGTTCCAGCATTAATAGGATCCCTGTGTTCTAAACATTTAAAATAAAAATAGGAGAAGACTGATAAACCTCGCCCAGGAAGTCGCTAAAATAAAGTTTGAACATTAACATTTAAAGCTTACATAAGGAGAATCTTTATAATTCTTCAAACTATTAATAAGTGCTTTTTTAGTCATAGGAGAAAGTTTTAAATTAGGGATTTTTTTGAAAATATTATGGCTATGGATAGCTATCGGAATATTATGATAAGTTCTTAAGTTCTGTGATAGCTGTTTTTTATTTTTGCTTAAAATAGTATAAAATTCTTTATAATTGTTTTCGTTCAGAACTTTTTCTAATAATTGTTTATGCGTAATAAAGTCCTTTTTAGTTTTAATTTCAGTATTTTCTAAAAGAATTTCATATAAATCAGTTAATTTTACATCAAAATAATCAGAATTTTCTAATACCAGTTCAAAAAGATCTGACCCCAAAAACCAATCTATATTATCAATCGAAATAGGTTTAGAAGAAGTCATTTTCTTTAGTGTTTCTAGATTATCAAAATTAACCTCAAGAAAATCATCGAGATCAGGCTGGTTTTCGTTGCCAGAGATTCCCAATTCTTTTAAATCTTTCTCCACAAGAGCTAGTGAAAAAAGCATGTTACGACGCTGTTTCAAAACTATTTCTTCAGTCTGAGAATAATTTATTTTCGAAGGTGCCAAAAGAATTTTTTCAATGACTTCAAAATTATGAATTTTATTGACAAGTGCTTTCAAGAATTCTGGATCACCATCAAGCTCAAATTGCCGATAAAATAGATTGCTCTTTAATGCGCTAATAATTTCTGGAAAAGATTCAGAAGAAACAGGATAGTTAAATATTTTTTTAAGGTTTTCAAATACCTTGAATAATTCCTGTTTATTTGGAAAATCTCCAAATGAACGCAATTTTACTACCTCATCAAGTCGTATCATTATATCTGTCATAGAAAAACTACCCTTTTCAATAGATTTCCATAATATAGCTATTTATTCTTAAAACTTTATTAACCGATTCACTCCCATAGGATGTATCTTGTCTTGTTTTTCGTGATAATTATAATGATCTATCGACTTAAGCTTCAGTAAAACTTCTTTTCGATTCTTAAGTTGATGGGTCTTATCAGTCCTTTCCTTGGGCAACCTGATAAATAAAGTTCTTTTTGTTTATCAGGTTGTTTTTATGTCTGAAATTAATTTAGAAACCGCGATGTGAGGGTCAATGTCGGAATCAATGACGAAAAGTATGCTTTAGCGATTTCCTTAACCTCGGCGTAAGATAGCTGTGATTAATCTGATGCGACAAATGCTTTATCGTACAAAATTCAATAAAGAATACACAGAAAGATTAATTAATTGCCTTTCTAATTATTCAAAAATCTTTGATGAGAAAAATAATATTTATAAAGATCATCCATTACATGATTGGACCTCCCAGGCTGTCGATGCCTATCATTTTTAAAAATAAGGGAATAATTCGTTGGGGTGCGTTTTAATCCTCAAGCTATATATTGATTCCTTGTAAACCCTGTTGCTTTGGTTTAATCGACTTTTTAGGTTTATGAGTTGTTGAAAGAACAAGGCACACTCACTGCTTGATTAAGTACTCCTAGCTCTTTAGTCTCCAAGTGCTCTAAGATCTCTCTTGCGACAATTTCATTTAGCTGTACCGTTTGATTTCTGTTCTGTTTGGAGGCCGAAGAAAACATATTATATTTAAGGCATGAATTGGATAGAAGTGAGTCTATCGTTTCATTTCTTTCTTTTTTATGTAAATAAATCTCTTCTAAGTTTTTTTTCAACTTATCCGTATAGTCAGGAAATAGCTGTTTTCTCAAAAGCTCTAGATCTCTACTCTTAATAGATCTCGCTAAAATAGCGGCATCTTTTTTGGTTAAATCGTAGAAAGAAAATTCTAGTTCAGATTTAATTTTTTTTATTGCTTCAATTTCACGTAATTTATGCCAAACAGTTGATAATTTTTCATCTTGTTGTATGAAGCGGGGTGTTTCTTCGGCTATATTTTGAAGCATTGCACTATAAATCAGTAATTCTACTATCTCTCTATGACCTTCTAAACGTGCCCGACAGAGTGCTGTTCTACCACTATTGCTAGCGGCACCAACATTGGCGCCCTTGTTTAGAAGGTGTTTTACTATTTTAGGATTACCTTTTTTAGACGCATGATAAAGAGGTGTCCTTCCGCTATCACTTGCTAAATTAACTTTAGCCCCCTTATTTGTTAATAGATTAACTACTTCGGTTTGATCGTTTGAACAGGCGCTGTAGAGGAATGTTACTCCACGACTATCAGGTAAATTAACGTTAGCCCCTGCATCTGCAAGTAATCTTACAATTTCAGTATGGCTTTCTAAACAAGCCCAATATAATGGCGTTGCTCCATAATTGTTAATTGCATTAACGTTAGCGCCATTTTCAATAAGTAGTTTTACTATTTCAGTATGACCTTCTGAACAGGCCAAACCCAATGGAGTTCCATCACTCTCATTATCTAAATTAACCTCAACTCTATGCTTGATGAGCAATTTTACTACCTCATAATTACCTTTTGAACATGAGAAGAACAATAAGTTTTCTTTACTTTCGCGAGTAGTCGCTTTATTTTCTAAAAATAACTCTACTATCTCATTATGACCTTTAAAATACGCACAATACAGCGGTGTTCTGTCAGGTTGGTCAGCTAGGTTAATGTCAGCGCCATTTGCTATCAGTAATTTTACTATTTCTGTGTAGCCCTTTTTAGAGGCTTGATAGAGGGGTGTTGTTTTTTCATTGCTACTGAGTAAATTAACAATTGCCCCATTTTCTATCAGTAATTTTACTATTTCGGTGTGGCCTTTTGAACACGCGGCGTACAGTAATGTTTCCTTATAGTCAACCACATCAACAATAGCTCCATTTTCTAGAAGTAATTTTACTGTTTCAGTATGACCTGCTGAACACGCCCAGGTCAGAGGTGTTCCGAGAATATTATTTTCTGGATTAAGGTTAACTCCATGCGTTATAAATAACTTTACGATCTCAGTTTTACCTGTTAAGCAGGATGTGTAGAATAGTCTTTCTTTACTCTTGCTAGAAGTAGTTTCATTTTTTATAAATAACTCTATTATCTCATTATGGTCTTTAAAATACGCACAATCCAGTGGTGTTGCGCCATTTTGGTCAGTTAGATTAATGTCAGCGCCATTTACTATCAGTAATTTTACTATCTCAGTATGGCCTTTACAACATGCGGCATATAGAGGTGTTTCTCCATTATGGGGGTAAACTAAATTAACGTTAGCTCCATGGTGTATAAGTTTCTTTACTATCTCAGTATGGCCTTTACAACATGCGGCATATAGAGGTGTTTTTCCATTATGGTTAACTAAATTAACGTTAGCTCCATTCTTTATAAGTTGCTTTACGTTGTTAACATCCCCGTCATAGCACGCGGCATACAATGCTTCTTCATCATTACTAACTAGATTAACGTTATGATTAAGGTTAGTTCGTCTAAGTAATTCTAACAGTTCTAGTGGAACTGTGTCCGGCTCTAATACCGGATTAGAAAGTTTGGGCGGCCATGGCATAGAGGAAACTCCTTATTATTTTTAGGGCTTTAATTATCTACTAATAATTAACAGTATAACACGTTATCCTTAATATTAATTTTCGAGGTAAAGTATTTGTACTTATTGGTAATAATCATATAACTACCTATTTTTTTCTTGCGACCTCGCGATGGTTCGTGCAGGTTTTGACGGGTGTCTAAATTTATACGTAAAAAACCTGCACTGAACCGAACCAATCAACTAAAAAAATAATAATTTATTGTTAGTTTATATTGAGTTCTATTCTGTTATTAGCTTGAGGAGGTGAATGTTGTCACCGAACTAGGAAGTAAATGAGTATTGAATTTTCCATCAACAAGATGAATCGCTTCTCCTGCTTGCCAACGAACCCCTAATTCAGTTGGAGTAGTATAGGGTGTTAGTGTTTGTATCGACAAAGGTGCTTGTTCCAAATGTATTGAAGCAGGAACTTGATCATCACTCGCATTAATTATTACAATGCTTAAATGATCGGTATCAGTCGCTTTAAAAGCAGATACATAAAGACTAGAAGCAAGTGCAGCACTATTCGTTGTGATACGACGATAGCCTTCTTTGACATATCTCGAATAATTGCCCATAACATCATAGACTTTAGTTAGCTGATAATTACCTACTCCATTGGAAGAAATTAACGCTTCATTATTATTTCCTCTTATCATACCTAGCCAAAAAATAAAGGCATTAACCTCTTTGACAGCTAAAAATTTATGCAAACAAATAGCTGCTTGCAAACCTAATGTCATACTGGGGTCAAACGGTGTCGTTGCACAAGATTCAGTAATCCAAGCGGATTGATACCCTGAGGGTAATTGGCCAAGCGGATTGGTATCGTAACTGACTGTGCCTTTAAGACTGGGTATTGAATAAGCATGACTCGCTAAGATATCCACATTTTTTTTATCTTTCATAAACCAAGAGACTAAATTGAGTGTGATGCTATTGAATCCCCAATTAGCGGATTCTCCTACCATAATTTTTGTATCTAGATTGCGTTGTTGAAAAATGGGTTTCATATATTTTTCTACAAAAGAAGCGGTATCCGAAGGAAGCCAAAGACAAACATCCCATGGCGAGATAATGTTTTCGGGTTCATTTTGTGGTGACATGGCAAAAATGGGAATGCCTGCTGTCTGATAGGCTTCGATATAATCAGCTAAAAAATTAGCAAATTCTGCATAATAATCTTTGGATAATTTTTTTAAAGCCGTTTTCATGTAGTAGGGTGGGCTCCACACACTGGGAACTATTTTTATATGAGGATACTGTTGTTTGACAGTTTTCAATATCCAAAGTTGGGAGCGACGTTCGACTTCCGCTTGATCAGGATTATCAAAATAAGGGTCATTGGGAGGAATATCTAAATTAGCATCCATGTTGAAATTTCTTTCACCGGGTTGCGTTGAAAAGTTTGGGTGAACTTCTGTTCTCACAATAGAAAATTGCAAGTCCTGGAACAAAGCTTTCATGATGTCATCACGTCTAGCATCTCGAAAAAAAGGTATTTCTCGTCCACCAAAGCAACCAAATCCTTCAATTACTTGCTGTGTTTCTAAGTATTTAATTTGTATATTTTGTGTCATGTCTAACTCCATTTTTATATTAATTTAGTAAAAATTTATTATACTTATTATTATAAAAAAAGTTGCTTACATTATCTGGTATTTATAAAAAAAATTAATTCTCTTCTTGAGTATTGAAAGACTAGAAAAAAGTTTTTATAGATAGAATTTTACAAAGATTAGACATTGCGTTTGGATCAGTTTTGTAAATAGCTAGAGAGATAGCGCTTTAGTATTAACAAGATCGCTATTTGCTTTGGTAAAGTTATCTATTTATTGTTTATTTAGATTTTCTGCGGCTAGTGCAGCTTGTACCGACGGTCGTTTTGCAATGCGATCGAAATAAATCATTAAGTGTTTATATTGATTGAGATCAAATTTCATGGCAAATGCCCAACGTAAAATAGTAAATAGATAAGCATCCGCTACAGTAAAATGGTTTCCTTGCAGGTATTCGTCCTTTTTTAAAACTTCATCTAAATAGTTGAATTGTGCCTTCAGTTTTTCTCGTAGGATTGCCTTATATTTCTCTGGTGTTTTCGAGTTAAACAGAGGGCTAAAGCTTTTATGGAGCTCGGAAGAAATATAGGTAAGCCATGCGATGGTTTGATAACGTGATAAGTTATCAGTAGGCGCAATCAGATGGGAGTGTGGCATCTTATCTGCCAGATATAACACGATGGCGACACCTTCAGTCAGCAAGTTGCCATCGTCTAATAATAGTGCGGGAACTTGTCCTTTGGGATTGATGGTTAGATAATTTTTCCCAGACTCCGTCTTTTTTTGCATTAAATCCACTTTTTCTAACGTAAATGCTTGTTTTGTTTCTCGTAACACGATGTGAGGGGATAGCGAACAAGCGCCGGGACTATAGAATAGTTTCATTTCGAGCTCCTTTAAATAATCAATTATTGACAATCATTTTCATTACACACGGATCTAATTTTGAAATTATCTATTTATTTTTATTTTTTTATAGAGGTCGAGTCAATTTTTTTTGTATTTTTTAAAAAATTTAAATCTTATTAAAATCAATTTATTCTATTTGTAAATAAATTTTAGACATGTTAGTTTATTTAATCAATAATTAAAAAGGAGTAATTTTATGAGTGAAATATTATGGATTACCTTGCCATCCAATGAAGAAAATGAACTGAAAGAAGTTATTAATTTAATGGTTAGTAAAAATTTAACAAATTTAAGTATTAATCAATTAATTGAGAAACTAGAAAATAATCAAGCAGCAAATTGGTTAGCCGTGCTTAGTCAATATAATTCGATACCATCCATTCATAACATTGATGCTTCAGAAATGCTTGTTAAAGCTAAAAAAGTAAGAGATAAGTTTGGGCAGCGAGGGTATCCACAATTGAAAGATCGAGAATTTGAACCTCGAGAGTTGCTTAGTTTAGTTATTTTGTGCTATTCCAATCCTAATTTAATCGGTCCTAAATTATGTCGAGCGTTAAATGAAAATGATGTTGCGGCAATAAAACATGAAATACTTGAAAATTCTTCTTATGTACGTGAGCAGCGTAGAGTGGTTCCTTGGACTATTAATTTACGCTTAGCTAATTATGCACTTTATGCCAATGATACATCCGTTAGATTACCCGTCGAGGTTATAAATAGAGTTAAAAATGAAACTATTCAAAAAAGGCTTACTGTCCATATCATGGATCAGCGAGGTGGTTTTGATGAATGGGTTAATGGTACTGAGAGAGTGAATCGAAACAAGAGGACCGAATCCGAGATAGATACCTATGCTATATTGCAAAGCTTACAGTCATCAGAAGAGGGTGTTTTTCCGGATGAAAACTCCCAAAAAGCGAGGTTACCTTTGATTTTTACAGAGGTTAATCCGCCTGATGAGGTACATTCACTTATTATTCGAGAAGCATCTTTACCTTCGGAAACAAGTAATGAAGCAACGGTTAATAGTTTGAATGGTGTGATAGTGGGAGGCTTAGTGCTTTTTCATGTCGTAAGTCAAATACCCGTCGTGGGTCCTGTAATGCGTAATATTGGTAGCGACCTTGCGACAGCGGGTAAATATGTTGGAAATTTTTTCTCAAAGAATCATTCTGTAGAACAACTTGAGCAAAAAACAGCACAGTTATCGCCTACAGCTAAATCTTGATGCGTCCATGAATAAAAAGGTATTGGTTATGAATATCAATACCTTATTCTTGATCAAGAAAGCTACGCAAGGGTTCTGATCGAGTAGGATGACGTAATTTACGTAATGCCTTGGCTTCAATTTGTCGAATACGTTCACGAGTCACATCAAATTGTTTACCCACTTCTTCCAAAGTGTGATCGGTATTCATATCAATACCAAAGCGCATGCGTAATACTTTTGCTTCACGCGGTGTGAGCGATGCCAGCACTCTTTGTGCTGTTTCACGTAGACCTTCGATGGTAGCGGCATCGATGGGTGATAAGGCGGTGGCGTCTTCGATAAAGTCACCTAAATGAGAATCACCATCTTCATCGCCAATCGGTGTTTCCATGGAAATGGGTTCTTTAGCAATCTTAAGTATTTTACGGATTTTATCTTCCGGTAAACCCATTTTTTTACTGAGATCTTCAGGTGAGGGTTCTTTACCCGTTGCTTGTAATATTTGACGTGAAATACGATTTAATTTATTAATCGTTTCAATCATATGTACCGGAATACGGATAGTTCGTGCTTGATCGGCAATGGATCGGGTGATGGCTTGTCGTATCCACCAAGTGGCATAGGTTGAAAATTTATAACCGCGCCGATATTCAAATTTATCGACGGCTTTCATTAAGCCAATATTACCTTCTTGAATTAAATCGAGAAATTGTAAACCGCGGTTGGTATATTTTTTGGCGATAGAAATAACAAGCCGTAGATTGGCTTCGACCATTTCTTTTTTCGCGCGTCGTGCTTTCGCTTCGCCCGCTGACATTTGGCGATTGATTTCTTTGATTTCAGCTATTGTCATGCCAATTGTTTTTTCTAATTCACGTAACTTGTTTTGTGCAGCGGTGATAGGAATATACAAAGATTTTAGAGTTTGTGAATAACTTTTTTTAGCATTGACATGTTTTTTTAGAAAATTTTCATTGGTCTCGTTTTTTGGAAAAGTACTAATGAAAAGTTGGCGTGGCATTTTGGCTCCATTAATACATAAACGCATGATGACACGTTCTTGAATTCGAATTTTTTCTAATAGATCGCGCATTTTGCGCGTCAATTTATCAAGCTGGCGTGGAATTAATTTAAATTTAGTAAATGCGTCGGCTAATAAGGTAGCTTGTTTTAATGTTTTTTTATCATGGCGACCTTGTTTTTTTTGCGTCGTAATATACGCTTCATAGAGTGCTTTTAATTCGGCAAAACGAGTATGCGCTAATTCTGGATCGGGTCCACCATCTAGCTCATTAAATCCTTCATCGTCATCTGTTGTACTGATTTTAGCTTTGATGTCGTCGCTATCATCATCAGTATCTTTATCCTCAGTGCTTTTATCTTCGCTAAAACTTTCATCCTCTGTTTCAGCTTCAACGGGACTATTTTTTCCGGGTGGTAATTCGAGCGGTATGGATAATTCTTCCAGATCGAGAAATCCACTAATAATGTCATTTAGGCGGATTTCTTGTTGTTCATAACGCGCATAATCACTCAGTATATCAAAAACATTTTCTGGATATTGAGTGAGGGCAGCGAGTATCGCTTGTAAACCTTCTTCAATACGTTTGGCCAGTTTAATTTCGCCTTCGCGTGTGAGCAATTCAACGGTGCCCATTTCACGCATATACATTCGTACCGGATCGGTTGTCCGGCCTAATTCAGCTGCGATATTACTTAGAATATTCGTGTTTTCTGAGCTACTCTCTTCTTCTGATGAGTTATTAGCGATACTCGAAGAGAGTAAGGTTTCCATGTCAGGTGGAACTTCATAAACAGGTATGCCGATATCATTGAGCATCAAGATAATTTCATCAAGCTGCAGTTGCTCTTGCTCAGCTTCAGAGATAATATCTTCCAACAGATGGTCATTGATTTCAGCGTAAGTGACAAATCCTTGCTTTTTACCATGTGCAATAAGCTCTCGTAAACGGGATTGTTGTTGTTCGAAATCCATAGCTGCGCTTGACCTCTTGGGAAAGTAATAATTTTATTATATACCTAATTAAGATAAACCTATAAACCTTTAACGTCGAAAAGGCAAGCCCTTTAAGGCAAAAAATATGCTAATACTCAGTTTAGGTACAAACTTAGGCGATAGTTTTAATAACTTACGCTTAGCGTTGCAATTATTACAAAAAACACGGACGATTGCACCTAGTCAAATTTCTCCTCTTTATAGTTCATCAGCACTACTACCGGCCTATGCACCTGTGGCTTGGAATAGACCTTTTTTAAATCTAGCAGTGGCTTGTAAAACAGAGTTATCTCCGTTAGAGGTGCTTAAGCTTATTAAACAGATTGAGCGACAGCTGGGTAGGGAAGAAAATCAACGTTGGGCGCCAAGAATTATCGACATTGATATTTTGGCTTGGGGTAATTGTGTGATTGATCAGACTGGTCTAAAAATACCACACACAGAACTATTATCTAGACCTTTTGCTTTATGGCCTTTGCTTGATGTATGGCCAGATTGGCAACATCCAACAGCAGAATTTGCTGATATATTACAGCGTTGGGGTTCGCGTTATAGCGGTGATAAAGCACCTTGTGGGACGAAACAACTTCCGCATCGTTTAGAAGGAAGCGCCTTAGTGGGAATATTAAATATAACACCGGATTCTTTTTCTGATGGAGGTAAATTTGTAACCCTACCTAATGCACTGGCCCAAGCGGAAAAATTGGTACGTGAAGGAGCTGAAGTGTTGGATATAGGAGCCGAATCGACTCGGCCAGGCGCAACGCCCATTTTACCAGAAACGGAGTGGGCACTATTAAAGCCTGTTTTAACCACCTTAAAAGAGCAGTGCAAACAATGGGCATTTAAGCCAAAGATTAGTATCGATACACGGCATCCTATCGTAGCAGAAAGAGCGATGCAGTTGGGTATTGACTGGATTAATGATGTGAGTGGATTTATTGATCCTAACATGCGTGCATTGGTAGCGGGTAGCTCGGTGAAATGTGTTGTCATGCATAACCTTGGCGTTCCAGCCCAGAAAAATGTCGTACTCGCTTCGTACCCTAATATCTGTGAACAAATAATAGATTGGACCGAGCAACGTTTCGACGAATTACTAGATGCTGGTGTCGATGCCAATCAATTCATTTTTGATATGGGTATAGGTTTTGGTAAAACATCGCAACAATCCATTTTTTTGTTAAAAAATATCGAGCAATTCCGTCGTTTAAACTGTCCCTTGTTAGTAGGTCATTCACGAAAATCTTTTTTAAGCTTAATAACAGAAAAGGCTTTTCCAGACAGAGATTTTGAGACAGCGATAGTGTCCTACCAGTTGGCAGTGCAGGGTGTGGATTTTTTGCGCGTCCATAATGTGAGTTTAAATGCTGAAGCCATTGCCATGGCGACACAATTCATTTCATCGGATGAATTAATCAAGCCTAATGTAAAAAGAGAAAGTTTTTATTGCGAAGAAAATTAACTTTCCCAGATAAGATCTAAGTCTCGTACTGCCTTCACCTCATCTAAACGTTGATGACTTAAATGATGCGGCGCATTGTTTAAATGCGTTGGATTTTCTTTTGCTTCGATAAAAATTTTTTCCATAGCCGTTATAAACTGATCTAATTCTTGTTTGGATTCTGTTTCGGTAGGTTCTATCAATAAGCATTCTGGAACGAGTAAAGGAAAATAGGTTGTTGGTGCATGAAAACCAAAATCAAGTAAACGTTTTCCGACATCCATTGCGGTGACATTAAATTGCTTAGATAAGACTTTTAATGTCAAAATAAATTCATGACTGGCGCGCCGTTGTGGAAAAGCGGGAATATATCCAATTCGTTGCAATCGTTTAAGTAAATAATTGGCATTCAAGGTGGCGAATTCGGATATTCGTTTTAAACCATCACGACCTAATAAGCGAGCATAGAGATAAGCACGTAAAAGAATTCCTGTATTTCCCATAAACGTGGATAAGCGACCAATACTTTGTGGTCGGTCTTGTAAATTAAGCCATCGATAACGATCTTGTTCGAAAGCAACGGTGGGTATGGGTAGAAAGGGCAAAAGACGTCCTCCAACAGCAACAGGTCCCGCACCGGGACCGCCGCCACCATGTGGTGTGGCAAACGTTTTATGCAAGTTGAGATGCATGACATCAAACCCCATATCTCGAGGCCGTACTTTACCTAAAATTGCATTGAGGTTAGCGCCATCGTAGTAAAGTAACCCACCGGCTTGATGGATAATGTGGGCAATCTGTTCGATTTGCCTTTCAAAGATTCCTAAAGTCGAAGGATTGGTTAACATGATTCCCGCCGTATGGGGTCCTACTGCGGCTTGCAAGGCTTCTAAATCGATATCACCTTCAATGTTAGTGGGGATTTCACGAACTTTATAACCACACATGACCGCTGAAGCAGGATTGGTACCATGTGCAGCATCGGGAATCAGAAATTCTGTCCTGTCATGATCATTGCGTGAGGCGTGGTAGGCTTTAATCATGGCAACACCCGCAAATTCACCTTGTGCGCCTGCCATCGGTGTTAAAGAAACACCGCACATACCGGTGATAGCTTTTAGAATTTCTTGAAATTCATACAGACAATGTAAGGTGCCTTGACAATATTCTTCGAGTAATAAAGGATGTTGATTAAGAAAAGCAGGTAATGATGCCAGACGATGTACACCACGTGGGTTGTACTTCATCGTACAGGATCCAAGTGGATAGAAATGTGTGTCGATAGAGAAGTTTTTTTGTGACAGGCGAGTAAAATGACGTACCACTTGTAATTCAGAAACTTCAGGTAAAGAAATTTCTGTTTTACGCAATAAATTTTCGGGTAGTGAAGAATACTTAAACGGCTGTAAATGGGGTGGAATTTGCGCTTTTGCCGTGCGACCTGGTTGACTTAGTTCAAAAATAAGCATAAAAATTTTTACGATATCGTCTGTAGTAATTTTGATAATTCTTGTTGATAAAAGTTTAAATCAGTCTGGTTTTTGGTTTCTGTGACACAAATTAATAGAGCCTGATCTAATTCAGGATAAAGCCTTGATAGATCATAGCCTCCTTGTATTCCTACTTTAGCTAAACCATGTAATAAATCAGGAACAGGTTTAGGTAAACGAATCACAAACTCATGAAAAAAAGGACTACTGAACATTAATTCTACACCGGGTATTTGGGTTAATAGATCAGCGAGTTGTTGTGTATGGTGATGAGATGCGGAAGCGACTTGCTGTAAACCTTTGGGCCCTAATAGACTCATATAAATCGTAGCTGCAGTGACTAATAAACCTTGGTTGGTACAAATATTCGATGTGGCTTTTGCGCGGCGTATATGTTGTTCGCGAGCTTGTAGCGTTAATGTAAATCCGGGCTTACCGTTTTTATCCACGGTGCGGCCCACAATTCGTCCTGGCATTTGTCGCAGCCATTCTTTTTTGCAACACATAAAACCAAAATAAGGTCCGCCACCTGCCAGTGGAACACCGAGCGCCTGTCCTTCACCGCATACGATGTCAGCGCCTTGTTCACCCCAACTCCCAGGTTCTTTGAGCAAAGCCAAGCTAATGGGATTGGTGACAGCAATGACAAAAGCCTGTTGAGCATGTGCCCAGTCACTTAACTGATCCACTTCTTCTAGGGATCCAAAAAAATTAGGTTGTGGTATGACTAAAGCGCAAATAGCTTGTTGTTTCCAATGATCGAGCGTTGAGAGCAATGTTTTACCTTGTAATGGACAATAAGGTAATTCAATGAGTTCAATGGCTTGTTGAGTAACAATCGCTTGTAAGGTTTGTCGATAATGAGGGTGTAAAGTGCGTGGAATTAAAATTTTGGTCGATTGCGTTTTTTTGTTGGATCTAACGGCCATCAAAACCGCTTCAGCTAAAGCAGAGGCGCCGTCATAAAGCGAAGCATTAGAATAATCCATGCCAGTTAGACTCGCCATCATGGTTTGATATTCGTAGATTAATTGCAACGTTCCTTGACTTGCTTCGGCTTGATAAGGTGTGTAAGCCGTCATAAATTCACCGCGGCTAGCAATATCCCAAACCACCGCAGGAATATGATGTTCATAAGCACCGGCACCAATAAAACAGAGTCCGTTCTTATTTTCTAGGCCACGTTGCGCTGTTAAACGTGTCATCTCCATTTCAGTTAAGCCAGAAGGAATAAGATTTAATTCGGGGGTTTTTAAATGAGGTGGAATTTCATCAAAAAGATCGTCAATGTGATGTACACCCAATGTCGCTAGCATTTCTTGTACTTCGACATCAGTATGAGGAATAAATGGCATGTTAGGCCTCAACCAAAATTTGTTGTTCGTAAGTTGCAAAATCCAATAGATTTTCTAATTCACTTGGATTGGAAAACTGAAGCCGAAATAACCATCCTTGTCCATAAGAGTCGGAATTGATGAGTTCGGGTGACTCACTCAGTGTGGTATTGATTTCAGTGACTATACCTGAAAGCGGCGTATAAACATCGGCCGCTGCTTTTACGGATTCTAAAACACAGGCTTCTTCACTTCGTTTTAAAATCTTTTTAATAATAGGTAATTCAACATAAACGATATCCCCTAACAATTCTTGAGCATGTGGGGTAATACCAACGCAAGCAATATTATTTTCTTCGAGTCGAATCCACTCATGCGTAGTCGTATATTTTAATAATTCGGGTAGTTTTTTCATGATAATTACTCTTTAATAAATTCAATTTCTTATGAAGATATACTCTAAATAAAAGTTCTTTTTCCTTTTCGTATAAAGGGAGGTTTAATGATACGTACCTGGTATTGTCTGCTGCCCATGATGACATCACAATAATCTTTGTTGTGTGCGTAAGGTATTCTAGCAAAAGCGATCGAACTACCTAAAGTAGGAGAATAGCTTCCACTAGTAATTTCACCTTCTCCTTCAGAAGTAATAATTTTTTGTTGTTTACGTAAGATACGACCTTTTTCTTCTAGTATTAAACCCACTAATTTACGGCTTAGATTTTGTTGTTGTTGGATGAGCGCTAGTCGGCCAATAAAATCTCGATCGATAGGATCCCAAGCAATCGTCCACGCCAGATTGGATTCTAAAGGGGTGGTAGTCGCATCCATGTCTGAACCATGCAAATTCAATCCGGCTTCGAGACGTAAGGTATCTCGAGCCCCTAATCCACAAGGCTTGCTACCCAAGTCTATTAAACGTTGCCAGAAATGTTCAGCTTCTTGTAGAGGTAAGATCACTTCTAGGCCATCTTCTCCGGTGTAACCTGTTCTAGCGATGCACCAATTATCACGTTCAACACATTGGAAAGGTTTTAAATCCCTAATCAGGGATTGTTGACTTGCGCTAAATGCTTTACTTGCTTTTGAAATGGCGTGAGGGCCTTGGATAGCGATAATTGCAAGATCGGTTCGCTCAACAATGGAAGTAGAGGAAAAATTCGAGGCATGTTTTTTCATCCAATTGAGATCGGATAGGCGATTTCCTGCATTGATGACTATGCGATAGCGTTGTTGCGAAAGTTGATAAACAATTAAATCATCTAAAATACCACCGGCATTATTTAACATGCAGGTATATAAAGCTTTTCCTGGAGCGAGCCGTTGCGGGTTATTGGCTAATAAAAAACTGAGATAGTGAATCGCATTTTCCCCCGCAATATCGACGGCTAGCATATGCGAAACATCAAATAAACCACTGTCTTGTCTGACGACGTGATGCTCTTGTATCTGAGAGCCATAATGCAGAGGCATTTGCCAGCCTGCAAAATTGACGAGTATTGCTCCGTTTTTTTTATGTTGTCCGTGAAGAACAGTTTTATTTTCCATTGGCTTGCCATTTCATAAGTTTTCAATACCTAATTATAACTTGTGGCTAATAAATTACTATAGTTTGACACGAGCCTTTTGTTGTATATACCACTTATGCAATGGTATAAACGTTTCGCGAACTGAACGAAACGGTATCTAAAAATAAAATAAAAAATCACTTTGTTATGGCGAGCGAAAATAATGTGCAGGCCATCTAGTCATTTTGCTGAAAAAAATTAATTCATATGAGACAGAATGCCATCTAATTCTTCTAAACTATTATAATGAATGATGAGTTGACCTTTTCCTTTAGCGTTTTGTTTAAAATAGACTTTGGCCCCTAATGTTTCGGATAATTTACGTTCGAGTTGTTGCACATCCGCATCAATTTTTAAAGGGATCACTATTTCAGCGTTAATAAACGTTCCATTTTGTACTAAACGTTCTGCTTCGCGAACAGAGAGTTTATTTTTGACAATTTTTTCAGCCGCTTGAATTTGTAGGTTGCTCGATAGACTGAGTAAAGCTCTGGCGTGACCCATTTCGAGTTGTCCTTGCTGCAATAAAAGCTTTACTTGTGGCGCTAAGCTTAATAAGCGGAGTAAATTGGTAATCGTGGTGCGCGATCGTCCCAACGTGGTAGCAATTTCTTGATGTGTTAATTTAAATTCATTAATAAGTCGTTGTATCCCTTCCGCTTCTTCGAGTGGATTCAGATCTTGACGTTGAATATTTTCAATCAAAGAAATAGCGAGTGCGGTTTCGTCTGAGATTACCTTGATTAATACGGGTACTTCATTGAGCTTAGCCAGTTGAGCGGCGCGCCAACGACGTTCCCCGGCAATAATTTCATAGCGATTGTCGCCAATAAGACGGACTACAATAGGATTGATAATGCCTTGTGTGCGAATGGAATTGGCTAAATCTTCGAGTGCTTCTTTAGCAAACTCTCTTCGAGGTTGATAACGACCGGCTTGTAACCATTCTATGGGTAAATGACGTAATTCTTCTTTGTGAGGTTTGGCTGTTTGGACGAGGTCCTCAAAAGGTTGACCACTTAATAGCATGTCAAGATTGCGACCTAAACGTGATTTTTTCATCATAACACCTGTTCAACAGACGGAGTTTTTTCGTAGTTTGAGCGTTTTTTTAAAAAAACGTTTGAGGGTATATCAGTAGGTGAATTGACGGATGGGATAGAACAACCATCCCGTGTTAATACTTCTTTAGCTAAACTTAAATAGGCTTGGCTCCCATTTGATTGAGGATCATACAATAAAGCAGGTTGGCCATGACTCGGTGCTTCAGCGAGTCGAATATTACGTGGTATCAGTGTGGTATACATTTTCTCTTTAAAATGCGTGAGTAATTCTTCTGAAATTTGTTTGGCTAGACTATTTCGACCATCAAATAGCGTACGCAGTATGCCGTGAATCTGTAAATGTGGATTAACCGTGGAACGTAAACTTTGCAAGGTGTTCATCAGATTGCTTAAGCCTTCTAAAGCAAAATATTCACATTGCACCGGGATGATGACGAAGTGAGCAGCTACTAACGCATTGACGGTTAGTATATTTAAAGACGGAGGACAATCGAGTAAAATATAATCGTACGCATCGGCCAACACGCTTAGCTTTTTTTTGAGTGTGTATTCACGTTGTTCAATTTTTAATAATTGAATTTCCGTCTGTGTTAAATTCCCTGAACCGGGTATCAATGTATAATTTGCTGGAGTAACAACGAGACTCTGTTCTATTGGAACTTCATCTAAAAGGACTTGGGCAATATGAGGATCGAGGTCTTTTTGCAAAAGACTACCTGTGGTTGCATTGGCTTGAGGATCGAGGTCAATTAACAGTGTTTTTTGTGCTAACAAGGCCATCGATGCAGCAAGATTAATACAGGTTGTGGTTTTCCCCACGCCCCCTTTTTGATTTACGATAGCGATAATTTTGCCCATAATGCCTCATAATCTAGCTTGACAGGTTTGGTATAGTATAACGGCTCAGTGCAAACTTGCTAATTATCATTGTTATTGGATAATGATTCGAGTCAACAGACCTCTATCATATCCACAACGAAAAATTTTCGTTGAATAAAAGGGTTTTTTCATGTTGAAATTTTTACTCGCCTTAGCCTTGCTATTGGCAATTAGCTTTACAACGCCTAGTATAGCAAAGCCCATCCATATTATCGCTGCCGAGAATTTTTATGGTTCTGTTGCAAAACAAATCGGTGGGAATTTTGTCCAAGTCACCAGCATTCTTAATCAACCCGATCAAGATCCGCATTTATTTAATTTAACCCCGAGTGTGGCTAAGGTTTTGGAGCAAGGAGATTTAATTGTTTATAATGGCTTGGGCTACGATCCTTGGATGCAGAATTTATTGAATGTTGGCTCAGGTTCAGCAAGAACTGTTATTTGCGTCGCTGATTTAATACATAGAAAAGAAGGAGCTAATCCGCATATTTGGTATGATCCTAATACCATGCCCATCTATGCTAAGGTATTACGCGACTACTTGATCAAGCACGATCCACAACATCAAAAGGAATATCAAGCGCACTACCAACAGTTTATTGCACAACAACAAAATTTATGGCAACGGATAAAACAAATAAAAGCGCAACATAACGGGAGTTCGGTTATTGCGACAGAGCCGGTGTTTGGATATATGGCGCAGGCTTTAGGATTTCGTATGCAAGGAATTCCGTTTCAACTCAGCATGATGAATGGAGTGGATCCGAGTCCTAAACAAGTGCAAACGTTTCAACGTCAGTTGCAACAACATCGCGTCAAACTGGTATTTTATAATAGTCAGGTGAGCAGTCCATTGGTTTTGCATTTGTTACAACAGGCTAAATGGTTGGGAATTCCTATCGTCGGTGTTATGGAAACCCAACCGATGCATACTACTACTTATTACCAGTGGATGCGAGATCAATTAGAACGAGTGGAGCAGGCTTTAAATGAACGCCATCGAATTTAAACAGTTTAGCCTTGCCTATGGGCAACGCTGTATTTTTCAGAATTTCACTGCAGACATTAAGTCCGGTGAATTTGTTGCGATTTTAGGCGCTAATGGTGCTGGAAAAAGTACTTTGTTGCGATCGATATTAGGTTTAATTGCTCCATCCAAGGGCGGTATTTCATTATTCGGACAAGCCGTACATAAAGGTGCCGCTTTTATTGGTTATATGCCACAAATGCGCCAAAATAGTGGTAATAGTTTGAGTGCTTACGCTTGGTTAGGCGCCAATTTAAATGGATACCAATGGGGTTTGCCAGTTTTAAATTCAGAACAAACCGAAGAATTGCAGCGTGTTATTCAGTTAGTCAAAGCTGAAAAGATTGTCAATCGACCTTACAATCTTTTATCAGGAGGAGAGCGTCAACGTTTATTATTGGCTCAAGCCTTATTGAATAAACCAAAAATTTTACTGTTAGATGAGCCGTTAATGAATTTAGACCCTTATTACCAAGCCACGTTGGTCAGTTTAATTGATGATATTCGTTTGCAACATGGGATTACCATATTGTTTACTTCACATGATATTAATCCGTTATTAACCAGCGTTGATAGAGTACTCTATTTGGCGAAAGGTAAAGCGGTGATTGGTTTAGTTAATGAAATTATCAATAGTAAAAAATTAAGTGAACTTTATGGGTTGGATATACAGGTTATTCAGCATGAACAGCAACTTTTTGTTATAAATAAAGAATTAGGATTCCATCATCATGTCAACCATTGTCGACCCGACCTTGATCATTTCGCTGTTTGAATATCATTTTCTATGTAACGCACTGTTAGTGGGTACGATTGCAGCGATATTAGCCGGTTTCGTTGGATACTTTATGGTCATTCGCAAGTTAGCTTTTGCGGGTCATGCATTAGGCCA
Source organism: Candidatus Rickettsiella isopodorum (assembly GCF_001881495.1). Lineage (NCBI taxonomy): Bacteria > Pseudomonadati > Pseudomonadota > Gammaproteobacteria > Legionellales > Coxiellaceae > Rickettsiella > Candidatus Rickettsiella isopodorum. Next base: position 35,057 of record NZ_LUKY01000030.1, read on the forward strand.
TATTGGTTTTGCTGGAGCGACCGGCGCAGGTTTAGTCGGTTTAATGCCGGTCACAGGACAGTTGATTTTGACGATATTAGCAGCCATCGGTATGGGTAGCTTAGGTCACCGAATAAGTAGAAGCGATGTGGCTATCGGCATCATTTTGGCATTGGCACTAGGACTCGGTGTTTTATTTTTACATTTTTATACGAGTTATGCGGCGCAAGCGATGACGATACTCTTTGGTAATCTCTTAGGTGTTTCAGCGCATTTAATAAAAATGATGTTGATCTATTCTATTTTTAGCCTGTTAGCCTTAAGTGTCATTGCCAGACCTTTATTATTTGCTAGCTTAGAACCCGAGTTAGCGGAAGCGAAAGGTGTTTCTTTGCCGCTGATTTCTATTTTGTTTATGATCATTGTGGCAGTTGCGGTAACCGAAGCCAGTCAAGTGGTCGGTGTGTTATTAGTGTTTACTTTATTGATAGGGCCTTCCGCAGCGGCTTTAAACTGGACTCATCATATTTTAAGTGGTTTATTTTTAACTGTACTGTTTGGTATTTTAATCGTATGGTTAGGCATCATTTTAGCATTTATTACGGATTGGCCTATTCCATTTTGGATTAGTGCGTTGGCAGCCGCTAATTACTTTTTGAGTTTTATCGGAGGAAAAGCCAATCATTAAACAAAAAAGGAGTTAGTGGTTACTAACTCCTTACGGATTGAGTTTAATTGCGTTTATAAATTAATCATCCCAATTTAAACTTCCGCCAGTTTGGTATTCCGTTACGCGGGTTTCAAAGAAATTCTTTTCTTTTTTGAGATCAATGATTTCACTCATCCAAGGTAAAGGGTTGCTAACACCAGGATATTGTTCAGGCAAGCCGATTTGTGTGAGACGTCGATTGCCGATGAAACGTAGATAATCCCACATCATGTTAGCATTTAATCCAAGAATACCACGCGGCATGGTATCTAAAGCATATTGATATTCTAGATCAACACCTTCTTTGACGAGGTCAATGACATAGCGTTTGAATTCGGGTGTCCATAAATGTGGATTTTCCAGTTTAATTTGATTGATCACATCGATACCAAAATTTAAATGCATCGATTCGTCGCGTAAGATATATTGAAATTGTTCGGCGGTTCCGGTCATTTTATTTCGTCGTCCCATGCTGAGGATCTGTGAAAAACCGACATAGAAAAATATGCCTTCGAATATCACATAAAAAGCAATTAAATCGCGCAATAGACGTTGATCATTGCCGGGTGTGCCGGTACGAAAACTAGGATCGGCTAAGCTTTGCGTAAAAGGAAGCGCCCATTCTGTTTTTTTAGCCACGGTCGGTAATTCGCGGTACATATTAAAAAGACGTGCTTCATCCATACCTAAACTTTCTATGACATATTGATAAGCATGCGTATGCAAAGCCTCTTCAAAGGCTTGTCTGAGTAAATATTGTCGACACTCTGGATTGGTAATATGACGATAGACAGCTAAGACCAGATTGTTCGCAACCAAAGAGTCAGCCGTTGAGAAAAACCCTAAGCTGCGTTCTATGATCAAACGCTCATCTTCACTTAATCCTTTTGGATCGCGCCATAAGGCAATGTCTGCCGACATGTTAACTTCTTGTGGCATCCAATGATTAGCGCAGGCCGCTAAGTATTTTTCCCAGGCCCATTTATATTTAAATGGCACGAGTTGATTGAGATCGGCACGACAGTTGATGATCTTCTTGTCATCGACTTGTACACGGGCTGCACCTATTTCGAGTGTTTCTAGACCGGTAAAACCACCGGTGGCATGTTCAGTGCTCATCGTTTTAGGATCCTCAATTTTGTTTATGAAACTAGTAGTCTATTGACATGATTCGCAACCTGGGTCGAGTATCGAGCAAGCAGGGCCGGCAGTACTATCCATTGGTACTGAATTTAAGTGACTTTTTTCTAAGGTTGCTTTTTCAGTATGTGTAGCGCCCATCGTCCGTAAATAGTAACTTGTTTTTAATCCTTTCAGCCAAATTTGTTTATAGAGTTCATCTAATTTTTTACCAGAAGCTTGTGCCATGTAGAGATTTAACGATTGACTTTGATCAATCCATTTTTGGCGGCGCGATCCGGCTTCAACGAGCCAATGGGTGGGAACTTCAAAGGCAGTGGCATAGAGTTGTTTTAAACTATCAGGGACACGTTCAATTTTTTGCAAACTACCGTCATAATATTTAAGGTCATTTAGCATCACGGCATCCCATAATCCGAGTAGTTTTAAATCTTTGACTAAATACGGATTGATTACGGTAAATTCGCCGGACATATTGGATTTTACAAAAAGGTTTTGATAGGTCGGCTCAATCGATTGCGAAACGCCACAGATATTGGAAATCGTGGCGGTTGGTGCAATGGCCATACAATTCGAGTTACGCATTCCTTCTTGCATCACTTTTTTACGTAATGTATCCCAGTCTAAACGAGCAGTTCGATCTTGGTCTAAGTATTCACCACGGGTTTTTTGTAGTTGTGCAATAGAATCTAAAGGTAAAATTCCCTGACTCCATAATGATCCCTTAAAACTTTCATACGAACCCCGTTCTTTGGCTAAATCACTGGAAGCTTCTATGGCGTAATAGCTAATCGATTCCATGGAGTGATCGGCAAATGTGATAGCGGCTTCTGAAGCATAAGGGAGTCGTAATTGATATAAGGCGTCTTGAAAACCCATCAGACCTAAGCCGATAGGGCGGTGCTTTAAGTTAGAACGACGTGCTTGCGGCACGGTGTAATAATTGATATCAATGACATTATCTAACATGCGAATCGCAGTGCGGATAGTACGACGCAATTTTTCTTGATCGATTTCTCCTGATTCGGTTAGATGTTGAGGCAAGTTAATACTTCCTAAATTACAGACGGCTATTTCATCAGTAGAGGTATTGAGCGTAATTTCAGTACATAAATTGGAGCTATGAATGGTCCCCACATGTTGTTGTGGTGAACGTAAGTTGCAAGGGTCTTTAAATGTGATCCAAGGATGTCCGGTTTCAAATAATAAACTCAGCATTTTTCGCCATAGATTGGCTGCTGGAATTGTTTTGAAATTTTTAATTTCACCGCGCGCGACTTTGGCTTCATAGGCGTGATATTTTTCTTCAAATTCTAAACCAAATGCATCATGTAAATCAGGGGTTTCATCAGGTGAGAATAAAGTCCAGTTTTCTCCTTGCATGAGTCGTTTCATAAATAGATCAGGGACCCAATTGGCGGTATTCATATCATGCGTACGACGCCGATCATCACCCGTATTTTTTCGTAATTCTAAAAATTCTTCGATATCTAAATGCCATGTTTCTAAGTACGCGCAAACAGCGCCTTTACGTTTGCCACCTTGGTTGACAGCTACGGCAGAAGCGTTAGCGACATTTAAAAAAGGGACGACACCCAGTGATTTACCATTCGTGCCTTTAATTCGCGCACCCATCGCTCGGACTGAAGTCCAGTCATTACCTAAGCCACCCGCAAATTTTGAAAGTAAAGCATTATCTTTTATGGCACTGTAAATTTGATCGAGATCATCAGATACAGTGGTTAAAAAGCAACTTGAAAGTTGTGGGCGCAAAGTTCCGGCGTTAAAGAGAGTCGGTGTGGAGGCCATGTAGTCAAAAGACGAAAGTAAGTGATAAAACTCAATCGCGCGCTCTTCTTTGTTCGGTTCTTGTTGCGCAAGTCCCATGGCAACACGCATAAAGAACGCTTGGGGTAGTTCAAAACGGATATCATCGGCGTGTAAAAAGTAACGATCATATAAAGTTTGTAAACTCAGATAAGTAAATTTCTGATCGCGTTCAGGGAGTAAGGCTTTACTTAATTTTTCTAAATCAAAGGCTTGTAATTGTGGATCCAATAATTCTAAGTCAACACCACATTTGATATAGTGTTGGAAGTAATGAGAATAGACGCCAGAATGATGGGTGTGAGTGGTAGTCGGCAGATCAAGAAAGTTGAATGCTTCCGTATATAATGTGCGTAATAAGAAGCGTGCGGTCGCATAAGTGTAATTAGGGTCTTGTTCAACCAGCGATCGTGCACTGATAATAAGTGCCTTATCAATTTCAGTGATAGGCATGCCATCATATAGATTACGTAAAGTTTCTTGTAAAATGAGCTCATGTTTTACTTCACTTAAATCTTTACAGGTCTCTGTGATCAATAGGCTCAGTTGGATGAGATCGAGTGGACGTTGACTGCCATCCGCTAAAGTTATTTGTAATTGAACTTCAGATTGTGATTTCGTTTCTGCACGCATTTTTCGCCGTTCTTCACGGTATAACACGTAAGCGCGCGCAACTTGGTGAGCTTCTACACGCATTAAAGCCAGCTCCACTTGATCTTGTATGGCTTCAATGGGCAATGTTCCGCCGTTAGGGTGGCGTTGGTGTATGATATTTGTGACTTGTTGTGTTAGCTGCGATACCCGTTCATGAATACGAGTTGATAGTGCGGCTTGCCCACCTTCTACGGCGAGAAAAGCTTTAGTAATGGCAACTCTAATTTTACTCGGATCGTAATTAACCAGTTTACCATTACGTTTTATAACTTGTAATGTACAAATGGGGTTACTCTCTTGTTCTGCTTCCGCTTCAGGTAGTAGAATCTCTGCGCTGTTAAGCAGAAGAGAAGAAGTCATTAGTTCGGATGAAAGTCCGCTCATGGATGCTCCTTAAAAAGGTTGTGAGGAAATAGGTTTATGGAAATGATATAACACAATATCATGTGGTTTATGTACTATGCAACCACTATATAAAGTGAGGAAGTCTTTAGTAAGCTGTGAGTAAGTTGGGTAAAACAGGTTAATCGGCTGACTTATTTTCCGTGCCATGACCTGTTGGAACAGGGTTTATGCATAGAAGATTAAATCTTTTGTATGATAAGCGTATTTTGTTGGTTTGTACGTAAATGAGAGGTGATATGCAACACATTTCTTGTGCAGAGATTTCAAAAAGTATTTTTCGTGCCTACGATATTCGGGGTATTGTGGGTGAGACGATCACACCTGAACTTATTTATATTCTGGGCAAAGCGATAGCGAGTGCCGCTCAAGAGCAAGGCGAACAAACCATTATCACAGCGCGTGATGGGCGGTTATCAGGGCCTAGTTTGATGAAAGCCTTACACAAGGGATTACGTGAGAGTGGTTGTGATGTGATTGATATTGGTCAAGTTCCTAGCCCCGTTCTTTATTTCGCAACAAGGGTTTTAAATTGTCGCTCGGGAGTGATGTTAACAGCAAGTCATAATCCATCGAATTATAATGGGTTAAAGATTGTTTTAGCAGGAAAGAGCTTATCCGAAGGAACTATTGATGCACTTTATCGACGTGTCCAAGCAGGTGGCTTTAAATCAGGAAAAGGGAGTTACCAGCAAATATCGGTTACGGAAGCTTATCTCAATCGGATTACGCAAGCTATTTCTTTAGCGCGGCCTTTACGCGTGGTGCTTGATTGTGGAAATGGTGTCGGTGGTGTCGTTGCGCCCGAATTACTGCGTCGTTTGGGTTGTGAAGTGATTGAATTATTTTGCGAGGTGGATGGTCATTTTCCCAATCATCATCCTGATCCCAGCATACCAGAGAATTTAAATGATTTAATTGCTAGTGTGAAACAGCATCAGGCAGATCTTGGTTTGGCCTTGGATGGCGATGGAGATAGGCTGGGTGTGGTCACGAATCGAGGAGAAATTATTTGGCCCGATAGACAGATGATGTTGTATGCGATGGATGTCTTATCACGCCATCCAGGCGCACTCATCATTTATGACATCAAATCAACGGGTCATTTAGCCAAGCTCATTGCAGAAAACGGCGGCCAATCTTTAATGTGGAAGACGGGGCATTCGATTATGAAATCCAAATTAGAAGAAACAGGTGCATTATTAGCGGGCGAAATGAGTGGTCACATCTTTTTTAAAGAACGTTGGTATGGTTTTGATGATGGTTTATATACCGCTGCTCGGTTATTAGAAATTGTTGCTAAAAGTAAAAAAAATGTAAGTGATTTATTTGCTGAATTGCCGAACAGCATTAATACACCGGAGTTAAAATTGCCTATCGCGGAAGATAAAAAATTTGCATTTATTCAAGCTTTTCAAGCCCACGTGAATTTTCCGGAAGCGACACTGAGTAAAATAGATGGTGTCCGTGCTGAGTTTAGCGACGGTTGGGGTTTAGTGCGCGCGTCGAATACCAGTCCTTATTTAATTCTGCGATTTGAAGCGGATAATTTACCTGCCTTAAAGCGTATCCAAACTTTATTTAGGAATACTTTATTAGCCATGGATCCCGATCTTAAGTTACCCTTCTAAACTATGCGTATTATGACTTTAAATGTGAACGGTATTCGTTCTGCGGCACGAAAAGGCTTTTTTGAATGGATGAAGCAGCAAAAAGCCGATGTGATTTGTTTGCAGGAAACCAAAGCACAAGAAGATCAGTTGGATGTCTCACATTATCCTCAAGACTATCAGGCCTATTTTTTTGATGCGGAAAAAAAAGGTTATAGTGGCGTGGCGATCTATAGCCGTATCAAGCCGGATTCAATGACTGCCGGTTTAGGCTGGGAATGTGCGGATAAAGAAGGTCGTTATCTGCAACTGAATTTTCCTGGCTTGAGTATTGCTTCTTTGTATATGCCCTCAGGGAGTAGTGGTGAATGTCGTCAACAGTTTAAGTTCCAATTTTTGGATCACTATCTACCTATTTTGAAAAAACAACGTCAGCAAAAACACGACTTTATTATTTGTGGGGATTGGAATATTGCACATAAGCCGATAGATTTAAAAAATTGGCGGTGCAATCAAAAAAATTCTGGCTTTTTACCTGAAGAACGTGCTTGGTTGGATCAAGTATTAGGACCTGTTGGTTACGTGGATGCTTTTCGAGAGGTGAATCAACACGCTGAACAATATACCTGGTGGTCAAATCGTGGTCGTGCTTGGGATAATAATGTGGGATGGCGGATTGATTATCAGATAATTACTCCTGGGCTAAAAGACAAAATTAAATCGGTTGAGATTTATAAGGATCAGCGTTTTTCAGATCATGCCCCTTTAACAATCGATTATAAGCTTTAGCAGCGGGTGAGGAGGTGTTTACGTGACTGTCTGTGTGTCTTTAGGGATGTTTCACTTCATAGTAGGTCTCAGCAATAAAGGGTTGCTTCCTGGTAGGCTTGACTGTTTCCGTCTTTCGAGTTGTTGCTGAATACGACGTATTTTGGGATTAACAATAGGTCGATTATTTTTCCCCGTTAAACATTTCGCAGCATAAGAAAGAGCAAATAATGTACTCTGTATATCAATAGATGCCGTGACACGTGATATTCCTTCTGATTGAGTTTGTTGCTGATGTGATTGATGGCGGCTACTCAATTTAGTTGCTGCTATTCGCTGCGTATACGGAGAGCTTTCTGGTGCGCTTGCTATTTCTTTAAAGCGATTTGCTTTACCGGTAGATTGCCTGACTTTCATTGGATTTTTTTTTATAAATAGGCTGCGTTTATAAAAATTCGTATTTTTTTGAATAATAATGGGTTGTTCTGATGTGGGCGGGTGTACGTCCGTTCGCTGGGCCGCTTTAGAATACGCCTTACGCGAAACAGGTGCCGACTTTTTTATGGAGGGCCTATTGAAAGTGATCTCGTTTAGTTGATGAGTGGTTGAAATGGGTTGTTTAGTTGGGTCATTAGTCGGATGCGTTGAGTAAGCCGCTAAACCCTTCCTGGATTTATGACTAAACTTCTTAAGGCGATATTTTTCTTTCCTTTGGTCGTAGCGATCATAGTAAGCATCCGCTCTTTCTTGTATCGAATCTGTATTCTGAGTAAAAGAATTAATTACATTATCTGGCTTAACGGAACGACGTCGCCTAATAAGGTTACTCGTATTAAAATGGTTAGTTTGATTTGCTTGAGAGAATGGAATTGACTTAGAAGTAATAATCACCATTGATTCTTTTTTTAAGGCTTTTTCTCGCGCTTCTTTTTCATCTTCGAAGATGGGTGCTGAATTCAATTCTGTTAATTTCTCTGCCAGAACCATTTTTTTATTAGAAAATTTGAATGATAAAGTTGCTAATTTAGGCTCTTTATAAAAATTTTTTAAAATAATACTCAAAGGCTCCTCTGTTTCTGAAGTAAGACTGAGTATATTGGTCCCTATTAAATTTACCTTATTATGGTGATAAAAGTTAAATTGATGATAGGCTCTCGGAATAATAATTTCAGTATTTTTTTCTACATCTTCAACGCCTATACTGATAAGCTGGTGCACATTGTCTAGTTTTAAGGGAATAGGTTCTAGATATAGATTCGGGGGTTGTCCTACTATCTTCTGTGGGGCAATATTTAAAATAATATGTAAATACTCTTTATACCAATGCGTCAATAATGCATCTTTCAAACGAACCGTGATAAAATCTAAGATAATTTTATCCCCTATGAGACCTAAGACCAGAATCAGATCATTCCCTGGTTTTCTATATTCATTATCTGATTCTGGTCTATGTATGTTCTCTAAGCTATACTGGTTAGCGTTGTCTTTTGATATGAATGCCAGTTGAAACGCATTAGCGCTAAATTGAAAATCAATTTGAAGTTTAGCATTTAGCTCTCGAAAATCTAAAGTATCCCTATGTTCGCTATGGTGAGCACGGTGAAGAATAACCTCGTTGACAAATGGGATAAATGGGGAGGGTGATTTGATAACAAAAAGACCTTCACCCCCGTTACTGTTAAAATGGGTCTCTTTTGCACTTGGATCATTAGGCATCACTTCGTGACTGTGGTGACCAATTAAAACTCTCTGATTTTGTAACGTACGTATAATACAAATCATATTAAGACGGCGTGCCATGGGCGAATAGAGAGTCATAATATCGTCTACGCTCTGATCCGTTGTATAAAAAAGATAGCTATTTCCATTAACTATTTTAAGCTCAGCACCGTCTATAAACTGAAAAAAAGGCGGACTCAATAAGGAATAATTTAAATTTAATTTAAAATCGTTCGGAATAAAGCCGGAATTTTTTAGCAGATTGAAGATCACATGGCGTATCTTATCTCGATGGCTAAGTGTCACATTAACATCATGATTTTTAAAAAAATTCTTTAATATCTTTTGCGATTGAGCTGCCTTAATCACTTTAGGCAACAATGATGAGTATTTTTCGTTAAGGAAGGCCCCAGGCTTGAGTTGATAATGCAGGATTATATCGCTCGTCGCTTTATCTTTAGCGATAGAAATCGTTTGGACAGTGCGCAAAATCTTTCTTATTTTATGCTCTAAAAAATGAAAGGTAATCGTTTGTGTTGTTGATGAAATAGCATATAAATCTGAAATTTCTGTGTTGAATACAAACTGATGCTTTAAATGCTCAGAGGAAACTAGCTCCTCATTCGATTTTTCAGTGGTCAAATTGACCAAAATCATTCCTTTACCCGGTAGAATAGTGTAAGTAAAGTGACCTTGTAGTGCTTTATTATTCAAAACACTATGGGGTTTTAAGTAAAAATTTGTTGCATAATCACAACTCGAATTTTTAGGGATAAAAATAGTATCTGCCTGCTTAAAAGTTGGCCCACCGCCTGTGGATATCTCTTGGGTATCACACGCGGCAACCACAGAGATCGATACCTCTCCTCCCATGAGTTTTTCTATATTGGCGATAGCTATGGTTTTATTACCATATTTTAAAACGCCTTCGTTAAAGTTGACTGTAATTTTGTTTGCTGTTGGTTGAAATCCTTGTAACAGTAACATATCTACCCCTTCTTTTCCGTCTAAACCACCTAACCCCTCCTCTTTATTTAAAGCAGTGACTACTTCGCTCGCCTTTACAATATAAATATCCTCTTGAGTCCCTCCTAAATAGTCTTTAGCGCCATTATTCACTATAAAAACATTAGAAATATTGCTGAAACCCATTGCATGATCTTCTCCCTCACCCAGATCATAAAAGGCTATTTTTCGAGTGGTGTCATTATTCATACTAAGACCAATGGCTGCATCGCAGCGGTAATCGATCCGTGTAGAAAACTTTTTGCTATTTACCGTAGGGAGACAAAGCAGCTGGGTTCCAGGTGGTGGCATGATCTTCTCTCTGGTTAATTCAAGCCCAGAGACTTTATCTTTGAAATAGACAGTATTATCTTTAATCTCATTGAAGACAGGAATACAGTCTTTTTTTTCCTTGAAACAATCGATTGGCTGCGCTGATGGAGATAAGCCGAATCCACACCGAGATTTTTCTCGAACGATGCGACACTCTTCACCTATTTTTTTAATTGCAGGAAAAATAAGATACTTAATTTCTGGAAAATTTTTTAAGAATTCTAGTTTCTTCTCGAAGAGATGATCATATTCGATAACTTCATCCATCATTTTTTTAATATGGGGTTCTGGTTCCCAATGTAAAAAAGCACGAGATCCTTCTTCTAGTTTTTCCCAATCGGTCAAACGAACGAGATGATTCTCACGATCAACCGCTTCAACACTTTCATATATTTGGACTCCTAATATAACAATAGCACCCACAATCTCGCCTATCGGACCAGTGACAGCAGAAATTCCCATCAATGCTATGGCTTCTGAGCTGAATTCGGCCACTTCAATCCCTATTTCTATCGCATCAGTTGCTAAGAGAATTCCATCACTTATCGCACCTACCCGTGCATCAATATTACTACTATCATTTTGTAATGTTTTAAGTTGATTATAAAGATCATACGCAATGAATAGAGAGGCTCCACGACGTACAAAAGGGGCACTTCCTCCTAAAAATCGACCCCGAAATATTTTTCCTGTCGCTAATAAGCGCTTTCCTTCTTTATCCATTAGTTTAGATACCCCTGTAAGTAGAGCGCTTGACCCTGTAAAACTTGCCAGATTAATCGCTGCGGTAGGGTCACCCTTCAATAAATTAGTTATAGCTCCTTCAGCAAAGATAGCGCCCATTAAATGAGAGGAAAGCTTACTCACTTTACCTAGATGCTTAATTATTTTGTTATTAACAATCAGCTTTGAAATTTCTCGTTGCCGTGTTCCCCCTACTGTTCGTGTAGAAACATATCGCAAAAGCTCAGCTTGCTTAGCTTCAGATAAGCCCTCCAGATCTTCAAGTAGTAATTGGCTATCTAGTATACAGTTAGATTCACGCTTGCGTCTGTTTCCTCCCAGACACCTGAGTTGAGTAATATCCAAATTGCTATTGACATCCTCATCGATATCCATCAATAGGTTGCTGTTATCTTGCTCCGTATTTAGGCGCGCGGCTAGCAAACCTTGACTAAAATCCGGTTTATTTACTCTTGTCAACTCGTTATTCACTGCCATTAAAGGATAAAATATTTGGTGATTCCATGCCTCTGTTTGGCTTGTGGTCTTAGTAAAACGAGTGTATTCAAAGGCTATTTGTTGTTGTTGTTCGATAGAAAAACTTATTTTTCTATCCACTTCATTTCTTGTAAAATCAACTGGATTTAAAGGGCGTAAATAATCCCCTTTTATCCGTTGCAATTGAAAATTGACTTCTCTTGATTCAAGGCTACTATCAGAAAAGTTAGGCACCGCATGTATTAATCGTTCAGACTCTACATCAAAAACAATGGCTTCGGGTGATGGTTTATCACCTAAGTCAGATGATTTAATAACAAAACGATTTTTTTCTGCGTATATTTGTTTTAACACTTGTTCTATGTTGTTATCTGATATGGTACTGGTGCTTGATGCCAAACTGACTCGATCTCTTGCGCCACTCAGGTAGAGATGTAGCTTAGATTGACCAGGAAATTCATTGAGTAATTGATCGATAAAGCTTAAAGGCCCAGAATATTTATCAAAATGAGATAAAACCACTTTTTTACTGATAGGATCAAACGCAATAACAGCGACACATTGTTGAATATTATACGTTCCTAACTTAGCATTGTTCGCTATTCCGAGTTCACGTTGTAATACGACATGTGCTGCACCATCCAGATGACCTTGAGTGAGTTTATAAGATGCATAGTAATGAAAGGATTCGCGTGCTAGTAGATCATCAATTGTGAGAAAAGAGGGCAAAAATGATGAAGATGAAAGCGCTTGTTCTTTAAGTTCTTTATAAAGACCAGCCAGTGCTAAATGACCCTGTAATTTTTCCTGATATTCTAAAGAAATCAATTTGTTTCGATTCACTTCTTCATAGCGAGCGATTGATAACGGCACCTGGTTAATCGCAGTTTTCGCTAAAAATTGATAAGCCGATTCGAGAGATCGGTAGTCGTTTAACTGATGATAAATTCTAATAGCTTCTTCTGTGTACGCCTTTGCATTATTGTTATTGCCTCTATGTAATTGATGTTGAGCTTCGTTAAAAAATTCATTCGCTTTGGCTAAATCCGCTTGATAGGCGGGCGAATTAGTCTCTAGGTTTCGTAAATTTGGAAAATTGCTTGGCAATGCTAATACTTGATTTTTCCAAGAAAAATATTCCTCTTGCCTTAGACTGGTTAATGTCTCAAGATAGCTTTTAGGAAGAAGATCATTACCAATATCCCCAGCTAATTTGTCTGCTTGCAAGCGTAATTTATCTGCAGTTTCTATTAAAACTGAATGATAATTCCCTTTTTTTGATGAAGCAATCTGTTCATAGTGCTTTAAGTCATAAGACAAACTATGTATAGCACTCGCTAATTCTTCAAAGTCCGATAATCCAGTATCAAAAAAGGGATTAGTTTCTAAGTTATCAATGGCTGTATTTAAATGATGGATAGCTTTTTTAAATTCCATTAATTGATATTGATTTAATGGTTTCCATTCAAGTATAGTTTTCACAGTTTTATCGTCTAAATTGTGTAACTGAGTAGTACGATACGGCAGGCTGTTTAGTAGCGTATCTAGATTGGTTTCTGCAACTTTTATTTCTCGAGTTAAAGAACTGATAACGGATGATTCTTGCAGTAGACGCTCAGCCATTTGTTTTGCGGTTTTTCCTCTATTATTTACAATAGCCAAATCATCGTTTGTAGCGACGCGTAATAACAGCTTTAAAACCTTGGGTCCTCGTCTGGCTACTTGAACTGCTTCGTGTAGGGCGGTATTCCCCGCGTTATTTTGGATACTTAAAATCTTTCTATGCTGAAACAGATAATCCTTTTGATAAAGAGACTTAACAACATTCCTATTACTGCGGATAACGGCAGTATGAAGCGGCGTATTTCCGTATTTTATTTCTTGTATGTCAAGGGCTTCAAGATGCGGGATAATTAATTCTGCAATTTCTTTTTCTTCTTGCATCTGAGCTTGCACTCGTTCAGATTCTTTTTCTTCTTGACTTCGATAATTAGCCACCATATGCAAGCCTGTTTCACCATCACGATCAACAAGATAAGGATTGACTTGGTCTGAATTGATTATTTCCTTAACAATTAAACTTCGTGTACCGATAATGGCGCGATGTAATGCTGAAAAATTTTCCAAGCCGGTTTGTAGGTTAATATTTACTCCTCTTTCAATCAGTTTCTTTACAATCAGTGCGGCGGCACGTTTCGTCGCTTCTCTGGTCGTTAGACCAGAAAAAACCTCAACGGATTGCATACGAGTTAAGGCAGTTGTCAGTTGTTCCGCCGTCACTGTTGCTGTGCTTTCAATGGTAGCCACTAAAGGAATGATTTCACCCTGATAGGTTACTAAACCTTCTATGTCATCTCGATTTCCTTTTAGTAAAAGGTGGCTATTGCCTAGATTCGGGTTTGCACCATAATCTAACAATATATTGACCGATGCTAATTTTAATCCAGCACATGCATCATATAAGGGTGTTCTATAGTGCTTATCTACACGATTAATATCGTGACCGACTTTCTGAAGGAAGGTAATGAGTGGAAGATTTTCTTGTATGGCAGCTTCATGTAAAAATGATTTGCCATTCCCTTCGTTTAAAACAAAAAATTTTTGCTTTTCAAAAATTTTTTCGATATTAGGCAGATTTTCAATGTTATTCGTTTTTATATAATCTGATAATAAACTCACTAATAGTTGGTAGCTTTCATCAAACGCTTGTTGTGGTAGGTAGGTATATGAAGGCATTTTTTATGTTTCCCCGATTAGGGATCCTCGTAAAGTAAGTTCATATGAAGTTTTTTTAGAATCAAGAATCATTGGATAACGGACACTGGCATATTTAAATTTCCATTAAAAAAATAATTCTGATAAATCTTAATTATCGATAGTGCAATAATTATTTTTTAATGAAGTTATCCGTAAGGCGCAACATTATACCAAATAAAATTTATAAGTTCGTGCAGAATAATGTTTTATTTTATTAACTTTAATAAGGTTTGTAATGCGAATTCTACCGCTGCGTAACGAATAATTAATCGATCACCCGAGTAGTGTTGGCATAGCGCTTTACTGAAAGCATTTTTACTCACCCAAGCTGTCCATATCGTACCTACTGGCAATTGTTCAGTGCCACCATCAGGTCCTGCGATGCCGGTAATGGCTATACTGACGCTGGCAGGGCTTTTGTTTAAGGCACCGGTAGCCATTGCGAGTACCACTTCTTTACTCACCGCTCCATATTGATTGAATAGAGTCTTATCGATACCCAAAACTTGTTGTTTAGATAAACGAGAGTAAGTCACAAAACCACGCTCAAACCATGCAGAAGCACCAGGTACGCTGGTAATGGTTTGTGCTAATTGTCCTCCGGTACACGATTCTGCAGTCACTAACTGTAAATGCTGTTGTTTGAGTTGATCGCCTAATTTTTTAGCGTCGCAATGCACTTGGGATAATGAGTGAGTCATCCGTTGCCTAGCATCCTATCGTAGTTTCCTTAGTTTAGGAGTATAACGGCTGATGCAAAAAAATGTTATAGTAAACGAATGACTTTTACGGCAACATAGCCGTATTAACGCATAAGAGAGTTAACCTTAGGTAATTTATGGCCAAAGAAGATCAGATAGTGATGGAAGGTACAGTCATTGAGACTTTACCGAATACCTTATTTAGGGTGGAATTAGAAAATGGGCATGTTATAAATGCCCATATTTCTGGACGTATGCGAAAAAGTTATATCCGTGTTCTCACAGGTGACAAAGTGAAAGTGGAAATGACACCTTATGATCTCAGCAAAGGTCGTATCATATTTCGCGGTAAAGGGTCCGAGCCTGATAAATCTAAGCCTAGCTAATCGGGGCTTGAGTTAGATTTTTATTTTGCTCAGGAGGCGTAATAACGCTACCTTTTGCGGAAATAATTAATTGTAATTCATCGTTGGTACACGTTAATGTTAAATGACCACCGTGTACTAAGCGTCCAAAAAGTAATTCATCAGCAATCGGTTTTTTAATTTGTTCCTGAATGAGACGCATCATTGGACGTGCGCCCATGCTTCTTTCATAACCATGTTGAGCTAACCAGGCACGGGCGGGTTTGTCTACCTGCAACGTGACGTGTTTCTTTTCGAGTTGTGATTCTAATTCATGTAAGTATTTATCGACCACTTGAGAAACGATGTTTGCATTTAAATAATTAAAGAAAATAGTGGCGTCCAAGCGATTGCGAAATTCAGGAGAAAATACGCGTTTGATGGCCTCTGAGTTTTCAGTATGATTTAAATTAGGCGTAAAGCCTATCTCTTGACGGCTAAACTGATCGGCTCCCGCATTACTGGTCATGACCAAAATAATATGACTAAAATCTGTTTTTCGACCATTGGTATCCGTTAAGTTACCATGATCCATCACTTGCAATAAGAGATTAAAAATATCAGGATGAGCTTTTTCTATTTCATCCAATAATAAAACAGCATGAGGATGTTTAGTCACTGCTTCGGTTAGTAAACCCCCTTGATCATAACCAATATAACCCGGAGGAGCTCCTATTAAGCGAGATACACTGTGTCTTTCCATATATTCAGACATATCAAAGCGCAGTAATTCGATGCCCATCAGTTCTGCCAATTGACGCGTCACTTCTGTTTTACCCACCCCCGTTGGGCCTGCGAAAAGAAAGGACCCAATTGTTTTATTGGTTTCTCTTAAACCAGAACGCGTTAATTTCATGGCGGCACAAAGATTTTCAATGGCTATCCCTTGGCCAAATACGCGCGCTTTTAATTTTGTTTCTAAGTGCCGTAAACGACTTTTGTCGGAGGCAGAAACATTTCGTGTAGGAATACGTACCATCTTTGCCACAATGGCTTCGATCTCATGAATACCGATGACTTGCTTTCTTTTATGGTTAGGTCGTAAGGCCTGATAAGCGCCTGCTTCATCCACGATATCAATGGCTTTGTCTGGTAAGAAACGATCGGGTAAATAACGTGCAGCCAGTTCTACACTAGCACGTAAGGCATTCATACGATATTTCACATGATGATGTGTTTCCAGTCTATCACGTAGACCGCGTAGAATGGCTATGGTTTCTTCTAAATTAGGTTCGGGGACATCAATTTTTTGGAAACGTCTTGCTAATGCCCGATCCTTTTCAAAAATGCTGCGATATTCTTGGTAAGTGGTAGCACCAATGCATTTTAATTCTCCGGTAGTGAGTAACGGTTTAATTAAATTAGAAGCATCCATGACACCACCCGAGGCAGCGCCGGCACCAATGACGACATGAATCTCATCAATAAACAGTACGGATTGAGGTTCTTGTTTGAGCTGAGCTAATAAAGCCTTAAATCTTTTTTCAAAATCACCACGATATTTGGTTCCAGCAAGTAAACTACCGAGATCTAAAGAATAAAGGGTACTATTCGCAAGAACAGAGGGAACCCTTTTTTCAATAATGGCTTTAGCCAGTCCTTCGACAATCGCAGTTTTACCGACACCAGCTTCACCGACTAATAACGGGTTGTTTTTACGACGGCGACATAGGATTTGAATAACTCGCGCTAATTCCTCTTCGCGGCCAATTAAAGGATCAATTTTTCCAAGACGCGCTTTACTATTTAAATTAATTGCATAAAGTTCTAATGGACTATTTCCAGGACCTTCTATAGTGACTTCTTCTTCAGTCACAAACTGATTTAATTTAGGCTCCAAATTATCTTGTAATTTAGGTAGCCCTTGCGATATGTAATTCGATATATCAGAGCGTGTTACATTTTCGCGGCGTAAAAAATAAATAGCTTGGCTATCTTGTTCCCCAAAAATAGCCGCTAAAATATTAACGCCATGTACTTGCATTTTTCCGCTGGATTGTACTTGAAAAATAGCACGTTGTAACACCCGTTGAAAACCTAATGTGGGTTGTATATCGAGATTAGGATCAGCAGAAGGAAACAAAGGTGTGGTTGCTGCAATAAAATTACTAATCTCGTTCTTAAGCCGATTTAAATTCGCTCCGCACGCTTTTAGTGCGGCAACAGCAGAAGGTTCATCTAAAAGCGCTAACAATAGATGTTCAACCGTTAAATATTCATAACGCTTTTCACGGGCTTGTTTAAATATCGAATTTAAACTAACTTCAAGCTCTTTGCTAAACATGGTAGCCCTCCTTTTCGAATCGAATCAAATCCGTGAATTCACACATAAAGGCGTTTTTCACTGTTGTTATACAAGCTGGGTAGTCCATGTTGAAAAAATTATTTCCCTTTATTTTTAGCCTAGTCGAAATTTAAGGATTTGCGAGTTTGCTTAATTTTAAACCTTTTAAACGCAGAGAGGGGTAGGGTGTATTTTTCCCATACGGGGTAATGCTTTTTCAGCAGGATAAAAGTGCTTAAGGGGGACGATTTTAAGAGGAAAATTAAATTTTCCTCTTAACTCATGACAGGCTAGAAAAATAATTATTTTTCTAATGTTGTAGCCGATGCCAGTGTGTGTTTATTGCTCATATGATCGACGATAGATTGAGCAAAATCAGAGCAACTGACTTCTTTGGCATGGTTCATTAAACGCGCAAAGTCATAAGTCACGGTTTTGGCTAATATAGCGCCTTCCATCCCGATTAGGATGTAATCGGCTGCTTCGTTCCAACCCAGATGTCGTAGCATCATTTCAGCGGATAGGATCAGCGATCCGGGATTGACTTTATTTTGACCGGCATATTTGGGTGCTGTGCCATGGGTTGCTTCAAACATAGCCACTTTATCGCTCAGGTTGGCGCCAGGAGCAATGCCGATACCACCGACCTGCGCCGCTAAAGCATCGGAGATATAATCGCCATTCAGATTTAATGTCGCTATGACACTATATTCCGCTGGACGGAGTAGAATTTGTTGTAAAAAGGCATCGGCAATGAAATCTTTAATAATAATTTCTTTAGTGGTTTTCGGATTTTTTAGGCACATCCAAGGTCCTCCGTCGAGCAGTTCTGCGCCAAATTGTTCTTTAGCGACCGCATAACCCCAATCTTTAAACGCACCTTCGGTGAATTTCATGATGTTGCCTTTATGTACTAAGGTGACTGAAGGCAGATCGTGAGTTATGGCATATTGAATGGCGCATTTTACCAATCGTTGTGTTCCTTCTTTCGAGACGGGTTTAATGCCAATGCCACAATGTTCAGGAAAGCGAATCTTTTTAACACCCATGTCATCTTGTAAGAAGGCGATCAATTTTTTGGCTTCTTTACTGTCGGCTTCCCACTCTATTCCTGCATAAATATCCTCAGAGTTTTCTCTGAAAATAACCATATTGGTTTTTTCAGGTTCGCGAACCGGGCTTGGTACCCCTTTAAAATAACGGATCGGTCGTAAACAAACATACAGATCCAGTTGTTGGCGCAATGCCACATTTAAGGAGCGGATACCTCCGCCTACAGGTGTCGTGAGTGGACCTTTGATAGAAACCACATAATCACGTACTGTAGTGAGTGTTTCTTCGGGTAGCCAAACATCAGTGCCATAAACGTGCGTGGCTTTTTCACCGGCATAGATTTCCATCCAAGCAATTCGACGGTTATCACCATAAGCCTTGCGGATAGCCGCATCGACGACGAGTCGCATAGCCGGCGTAATATCAACACCGATACCATCCCCTTCAATAAAAGGAATGATAGGTTGATTCGGGACATTTAAGGAATAGTCGGAATTTACTGATATTTTCTCACCCGAACTTGGAATCTGAATAGGCTGGTAAGTCATGCGTGCTACTCCGCTTTTTTTTGATTGAAAAATTTCTTCTCAATTTTACAAGATTTTACTCACTTGAGCGAGTTTAGGCCTAAGGTAAACTTTTCTTAGATTTTGGTTGTTTATAGGGGTGTCAGTAAAAGAATCTTTAAAAAATTTACAAGCTAATCGAGTAGAATAAATCCCTTGATAGTCAAAAAGTTTTTCATCAGAGAGAGTCATTGTTGATTTTGTTCGGCATTTTTGTGCTTTAATTGATGGAGAATCCTTAGAGGTAGCCATTTGATTAATCGTAGTTTCTAACTTTATCAGACTGGATTTAAGCGTAGTTATGCATTGCTCTAAAGCTTCTTTTTTTTCAGATAAATGCGTTTTTTTATAAAATTCTATAGATTTTTCGAGGAGTTGTGCCGCTTTCTTTAAAGAAGTAATTTTTTGGGCATCAGAGTATTTTTTTTCTATATTATTTAAATCTTCTACTAGGAAAATAGCATAGTTATTATGAACAATAGCTTTACGTTCATTAAACGATTTTTTATTGTTTGATAGATGAACGAGATCAATCTCTATGCTAAGTTGTTTAAATTTATCGACTATTTTTTCACACTCTATGATCCATAAGGACCTTAATTGGCAAATAGGAGACATTTTTTTTAGTTTTTTAGTTTTTTGATAACTGAGTTCATCACTTGATGTAAGATTTGTGAATAGCGTTCGTTTTCTTTTTATAGGATGGGAAGGAGTAGAATTTTTAACTAAATTGGTTGTTTTGGGGGAGCTTTTAGTTTTAGATGGAAATAATAAGGAGGGGTTATTAATTATTTTCCATCGGGGTGATAATGCATCGGGTAGTTTTTTCAGATGAATGACCAATTTTTTTAGCGGAGGAGTTAATACGTTACACTGATTTTGGTTGGATCGTTCCTGAATGAACTGGATACGTTTATTTGTTTGATTGGCAAAGTTTAAGAGTTTCATCTTATGCTGAGCATGAATAGATTTTTTAGCGGCTTCTCTATAGAAGCTAGCAGATTTTTTAAAATAATAAATGGACTTTTCAAAGCTTGACTTTTTTATTAAAAATTCTGCAAAATTATAACAATACTCTGCTTTCAGACTATTTTGACTAACTATCCAAAATTGCTGAAAGTTATCGATATGTTTTAATTGTTTAAGTGAGTTTTTATTTTTATCGTTTGATTCTAAGCTTATTTTTTTTATAACTAATTGATTAAAATCAATTTCGATGGCTAGAATTTTTTTGTTTAATCCATTTAATTTTTCTTCTGTTTCTGGATCCAAATTTAAAGTGTAGACATCAGAATAGAGCATTGATGTCCATGCTTCAAAATAAAGTTCATTAGTTAACTGAGTAGGATTTCCTTTTTTTTCAATAATAGACATGATTTCTCGGAATTTTTCCTTGCAAGAACTAAATTCTTTGGTATCTAGATTATTTTTAGACTGGAGATGAGCAGTCTGATAGTGTTTATTAGCAACTTCCATAAGAGTTATTAAGTAACGCTCTAATTCGTCTGGATTGCTGACTTGTTTCGCATCCAAAAAATTTTTTTTAGAGGTTAAAAGGGATAGATTATTTTTTATCTTTGGCATGTTAGGTTAAGCTGCTTAAAAGTAAATGAGTTAGATTTTAGCGAGAGATATACTAGAAAATTTATAATTTTAAAAGCAAATTTTTAAGTGAGTTCTCGCATGATTAGTTTCGACTTGTTCCTTACAATGAGTTTGTATAAAGCGCAATAAATCTTTAAAAGAGTTTCCGAATGAATGGTAGGTGCTTTATACTTTAGTAAACATTGAAAATGTTCTTGGAGTGTCGTATTTAATAATTGGATTGAAATGGGTCCAATGGGTTTGATCGGTTGAAAAAAAGAACGACTTGAATTGGTATTGTCAGATAAAATTAAGTCTTGCTCAGGGAATTGTTGTAAAAGATAGTTTTTAAGTTGTTCGATTTTATGTGTTAGGCCTAGATTATCCTTTTTAGCTAGTTTTAATTTTAGATTTGACTTCATAATAAGATTCAGTTTTTTCTAGATTTATTAGTTTATTGTATGAATAGTAACCGAAGAAACTTAACTATTTATTAACTATTATTTAAAATATAGCATTCATTAAGGCATTAATTTTTAAGAGTAAGGATTTTTTGGAAATGACTTAATCGTTTTTGCAAAATAAACAAGTTAAACGGGGATAGGGTCTTATATTGGGGCGAAAATCACAAAAAGCGCATTCGCCTATTTGACTCAAATGAGTATATACTTTCATTTTTAATGAACGATTGAGTGAAGAGATGATAGGTGGCTTTTCTTTAGGTCAAAAAATAATACTTTGGGTAATACCTTTATTATTTGCTATTACCGTCCATGAAACGGCACATGGTTGGGTTGCCTCAAAATGTGGGGATCCAACGGCTAAACTATTAGGTCGCTTAACCTTGAATCCATTGAAGCATATTGACCCCATCGGGACCATTATTGTCCCAGCTATCCTTTTTTCCCTAGGGGGGTTTATATTTGGCTGGGCTAAGCCAGTACCCATTACTTGGCAAAATCTTAAAAATCCCAGACGTGATATGGCCTTAGTCGCTGCGGCAGGTCCTTTGGCTAATCTCATGATGGCTTTTTTGTGGGTGGGTATCGCCAAAATTGCGATGGGATTCGATAATGATCCGGTTATTTACATGGCTCAGATTGGCATATCAATTAACTTGGTATTAATGTTGTTAAACCTTCTTCCGATCCCCCCCCTAGATGGTAGTCGCGTGGTGGCCAGTTTTTTGTCACCTGCAATGGCGTACCAGTTTAATAAATTAGAGGTATATGGCTTTCTTATTTTAGTACTTTTATTGGCCAGCGGTATTCTGGGCAGAATCTTAGGCCCGCTATTACAAGGGTTATTATCGGTTTTTTTTAGATTTTTTGGATTATAACGATTACACTGGCGCTATGAGTGAAAATAGACTAGCTACGACACTAATCGGCGATGCGCCTATTGCCACGATACGTGGTCAACCCTTGGTTCAGTTACCTTACGATCTGTATATTCCCCCTCAGGCTTTAGAAGTACTGTTAGAAGCTTTTACAGGCCCTTTAGATCTGTTGTTATATCTGATAAAAAAGCAAAATTTTGATATTTTAGATATTCCAGTTGCCGAAATAACCCGCCAATATATGCAATATATTGAGTTGATGCAGGTATTAGAAATTGAATTAGCTGCAGAATATCTGGTCATGGCAGCCATATTGACTGAAATTAAATCGCGCTTGCTTTTACCTAAGCCTGCTGAGACCCCAACGAATGATGAAGCGGATCCACGCGCTGAATTAATCCGCCGTTTACAAGAATATGAAAGGACTAAACAAGCGGCACAGGCCTTAGAGCAATTGCCCCGTCTAGGGCGGGATGTTTTTTTAGCAATGGCTGAAGCAGGGCTTCCACCCGTCTCGGCAGAAAATCCCAGACAAGCTCCGCCCTTGGCTTTAGAGGGGTTAGTAGAGGCTTTTCAAGCGGTTTTAGCCAGAGCGGCTTTAAGGACGCATCATCCCATTGCCGAAGAGCCTTTGTCGATTAAGGAACGTATGTCGCAAATTTTGAAAAAAATAACGGCGCAATCCCCTCTAAAATTTACTGAGTTATTCAAATTTGATGAAGGGCGTATGGGCGTTGTAGTCACTTTTATGGCGTTATTAGAATTATGGCGCCAATCCTTAATTGAACTTTCACAAGCTACGTCTTTTGGAGAGATCGAAGTGCGAGGGATCGGATGTTTCAAAATAAAACAATAATAATAACCGGCGGATCATCAGGTATTGGCGCGGCAACCGTTGCTTTATTTAGCGCTGCTGGAGCAAAAGTTTATATACTCGATAAAAAAAAATGGATCGATGTCGCCCCTCAGTCGATTTATTATTTAGAGTGCGATGTTGCGAATGCAGATCAGGTTAAATCAGCGGTGGATAACATTCTTCAAAAAAACCCTAAAATTGATTATCTTTTTTGTAATGCAGGTATCCATTTATTTGCTAATATCGAAGAAAGTTCTAATGAAGCGATACAAAAAGTCTTTGCAACCAATTTATTCGGCACGATTTATTGCTTGCAGCAAGTATTACCTCGCATGAAACAACAAAGAGAGGGCGCAATCGTTTTAATGGCTTCGGACCAAGCTTTTATTGCTAAAGAACAATGCGCTATTTATGGTGCCAGTAAAGCGGCTATTGCACAATTAGCTAAAAGTACGGCATTAGATTATGCCCAATATGGAATTCGAGTGAATTGTGTCTGTCCAGGTACTATTGATACACCGATGTATCAAGCTGTTTTAGAACAATTTCAGCAAAAAACGGGATTAACATTCGCTTCTATTCAAGAGCAGAGTGCTGAAAAATTACCTTTGAAACGAGTCGGGAAACCTGAAGAAGTCGCGCAGGTTGTTGGGTTTTTATGCAGTGATGCCGCTTCTTTTATGACAGGTGCATTAGTTAATGTGGATGGCGGTTATACCATACAATAAATATTACTCTTCGCACTGGAATTTTGGACTATTAGCGATGGATACGACTACCGATTCGAGCAATCGGCCTAGATGATCGCTCGCTTTAGCAGCAAAATGGACGGTTCCTTCATGCGTAATGGGTTCATCACTAAGACCCGCTGCTAGATTGGTTACCACAGAAATGACAGCCACTTTTAAACCACAATGCCTAGCAACAATCACTTCAGGAACAGTAGACATTCCTACCACATCAGCGCCTAACTGTCGAAAGGCACGAATTTCTGCTGGGGTTTCAAAATTAGGTCCTAAAACACTCACATAAACACCCTCGTTGAGAGGGATAGAGAGCTTTTTTGCGGTCTGCTGAATGAGGTGTCGGATACCTAAATCATAAGCATCATCCATGGGGAAGAAACGGGGACCAAATTCTTCATCATTGGGGCCTATGAGAGGATTCATCGGATGCAAATTAATATGATCCGAAATTAAAACCAATTGACCTGATTTTACATTTTTATTTAACGATCCTACCGCATTAGTCATTATTAATGTATGGCAGCCCAAACATTTTAAGGTGCGGATAAATAGTTTGAAGTCTTTGCCTTGCATTCCTTCATAAGGATGAACACGTCCTTGGCAGCAGACAATAGGTATTTTATTCAGGTAGCCGAGTATCATTTTTCCATGATGTCCTACGACACTACTCAGTGGGAAGCCAGTGAGTTCAGCATAGGGAATCGAGATACAGTCAGTCATTTTATCCGCAATATCGGCTAAACCCGAACCTAAAATAATCCCAATCTTAGGTTGGAAGTCCGGTCGACGTTTTAAAATAGATTGAGCAAGCGGTTGTGGAGAAGCATGGGCTGTCATAGATCACCTTTTTAATGAGATAAAATCACCTATGGGATTTTAATGAGGATTACTCTGAAGGAGGTGTACTCGGTATTTCGTCAGATCCAAATAAAAATTTTTCCATTTCTTTTTTTAAAAATTCACGTGCTTGAGGTTCAAATGTACTTAAGCGATACTCATTGATGAGCATTGTTTGATGGTTTACCCATTGTTGCCAAGCAGGTTTGCTAATGGATTGATAGATACGCTGACCTAATTCTCCAGGATAAGGGAGATAATCAAGTCCTTCTGCCTGTGTGTGTAGTTTAATGCAATAAATAGTTCGGCTCATAAATAGACTCTTTGCACTTGAATTTTTTCTGTGTTGCCGTTTAGCTCGCAATCCTTTTCGCAGCAGCCAAAACTCTTTCTATGCGCATATTTGGCTTAATAATTTTTTGACGGGTGCGGCAAGGCCTCTTAATGCTAATTGTTGCCTGTTATACCAGACTATTCGGTTAGATTCCATCAATGGCGGATGCCAGTGTTTAACCTGAATGAGAACGGGCCTAATTTCAAGTTGAAAATGACTAAACGTATGCTTTAAAAAGGGGTATTTTTTGATAGGTTTTTCTATTTCACAATGATAATGTTTTTTGCAAAAATTTTTTACTTTTTCTGTAATAGAACATTCTGGCAAGCTCCATAACCCACCCCAAATTCCGCTCGGTGGCCTTTTTTCTAGCAAAATTTCCTGATGCTCATTGACTAAGATTACCATCGTGATAGCGCGATAAGGGTTAGCTTTACGTGGTTTGGGTGACGGATAATTTGTCGTGCTCTTTTCAGTATAAGCTTTGCAATGGCTTTGCAAAGGACATTCCGTACATTTGGGTTGTGTGCGTGTGCAAACCAGTGCACCTAGATCCATCATCGCTTGTGTGTAATGACGGATATGTTTGTTTTTTGGTGTATAAAGTTCAGCTAAAGCCCATAATTGTTTATTGACTTTGCTTAAACCAGACCAGCCTGAGAGGGTATGAAATCGGGTTAATACACGTTTCACATTACCATCAAGTATGGCGGCGGGTAGGTTAAAGGCTAAGGCCAGTATGGCTCCCGCGGTTGATCGGCCGATGCCTGGCAAATTTTGTAATAACAATAAATCTTGCGGAAATTTACCTGAATATTCTTTTTCAATGATTTGCGCACAGCGATGTAAATTACGTGCTCGTGCATAATAACCTAAGCCTGACCAGAGCCGAATGACTTCATCGATATCGGCTTTAGCGAGTGAGGACAGTGTTGGAAAATGTTGTATAAAACGCTGAAAATAGGGAATCACTGTTACAACTTGTGTCTGTTGCAGCATGATTTCCGAAAGCCAAATAGAATAAGGAGATTTTGTTTGTTGCCAGGGTAGATGTTTGCGACCCGATCGGCTAAACCAGGCTAACATTTTTTGTTGGAATTGTTTAGCGGTTAGTGTCACGGGTAGTTTTTGTAAAAATGGGTTACTTGATGTTTTAATTGAGCAATTAGTGAAATAGTTTGTTCAGATCTAATTTTTTTAATGCATCACCGAGTTTCCCTTTAAGTTTTTCTTTGATGATATCAATACTTAATTGATCCAGAATGGGGCTAATAGAAGGATGTTGTAAAGATCCTGAAATTCTAATAGGTATGGCAATTCCTTCAGGACTCCCATCCGATAATATGGGTTGTGCTTGTAATTCATAATTAATTTGTTGTAACGGTAAATTTAAAACCCCTTTACCATTAACGCGTAAACGGCCACTACGGATGATTAAATCATTGTTATTGACGACACCCTGATTAATATTAAAACTACCGTTAAATTTATCAAACGGTGTATCCGAACCCGTGTTCTTAGGCGCGACTTCATGCTTAAGTAAGGCTTTGCCTAAAGCTATCCAATATGACAAATTAACCCCTTTTAAAGCACCTTGATCTAAGTTAAAGCGGCCTTGTCCATTCAAATTTCTTGTGAGCGCATCAGCGGTATCTCCTTGCGTTGATAGGTTCAGATTGAGTGTCGCTAAACCGGACAATTGTAGCCGACTTTGATTAATCAGATCTTGAAATAGCAATGCGGTATTAATTTGATTAAATTGATTTTGAGCAGTGATAAAGGGTACTTTTGGATTAAGATTGATAGAGGCATTACCTTGATAATGACCTTGATAAAATTGGGCATTTATTGGATTAAGCGTCAGCAAATTATTTTTAAATTGAAAGCCAAGATGTATTTGCTGAAAAATTAATTGTCCGGTCTTAATTTGCGGGCTGTTTAAGTTGCCCGCAAAGCGAGGATTCTTTAAAAAATTTTGACCTGTGATGCGTCCTGTTAGTTTAATTTGATTAATGATGGCGACCAGTTGATCCGCAATGATATCCTGTTTATTCAAATCAATATCGATGTGGCCTTTTAAAGACAGAGGAAGTTCGCCTTTAGGATAATTAGGACCTTTTAATAAAGTATTTAAATTAAAATGATTAAATTCTAGATGATTCTTGTCAGTACTGAGTAAAATATTCGATCGTAATTTAATAGCCGCATTAATCGTGGGTTCGTTAGAAATTAAGTTAAACTGAATATCAAAGGGTGAGCTTTTATTAATAGCAAGGTTAGCACTCTTAAATTGGAGATGCGTTATTTCAAAGCGTTTATTTTTTTGTTGATCAACATAAATAATATGTCCATCCCGAATGCCTAAACCAGTTACGATAAATCCTATGGGTTTTAAACGCTCTAAACGGTTATTTTCTGAATGACTAGAAGTTTTTTTAGAAGAGGTCAGTGGCCCTTCCCAGTTGACTCGACCTTTAGCATTTTTTAGCAAATAAAGTGTGAGACCATTCACTTGTAATTTACCAATTTCTAATTGTTTATGTAATAAAGGAAGTAAACGAACTTGAATATCCAGCTTTTTAATTTGTGCGAATGGATTCTTCCCAAAACCAGGATTATTAGTCAGTTTAGCATTACTTAATTGTAATCCTAGCCATGGGAAAATAGACCATTGTATGTCTCCGCCTAATTGCAGCTGACGGCCAGTAAACTGGGTGACGGCTTGACTAATTTGTGGTTTAAGATCATTAGGGTTTACAAATACCACGAGACCTATCAATGAAACTAGGCCCAATAAAATAACAGCACCAATAAACGTAAATAAAACACGAAGTAGCTTAGACATGGGGTTTTATTGCCTCATAGGAATTTTCTAATCGAACCACCGCCTTGATCAAACATGGCTAATTTGACGGATTCTAAGTGATGACTCGGGATATAAACTGAAATTTTATACATAGCGCTTAATAATATTAGCTTATAATTTAGTAAAGGACATTAGTATATAGTATTCGGTATAAAATTTGCGAGTGGGTTGTGAAGAAGTTTTCTCTTCATTATGAACTTTAGAGGTGTCTATGTTAAATCGTGTTAAAAATTATATTTTCAGCCAATTATGGGAGAGTTATAGTACGCATTTAACTGAGTTATCTACGATTCAAAGTTATATACAGAAGCATTTTCAGGAAGAATTAATCCGGGATCATTTTGCGCTGATTGATTTACCGGGTCCATGTACTGGCATGGATACACTGTCTTGTTTGTTCTCATATCTTGGTTATCGCCCTCGTGGACAGGATTATTTGGCTGAAAAACAAAATAATTTTAGATGGCTATCGGAAGAAATAAGTCTCGAGACCTTAGCTACGGAGGCGTCACCGCAAATAGTAGTTGCCGATTTTCGTCGCGAAGCGTTAACGCCCAATGTATTAAAAATCATTGATTATTATGTAGGATTTGCTAAACCTTTGGATACGGAGCAATTAAAATTTCTGCATTATCGGACTTTACAACAAGATGAGCAGGCAGCGACTGAACTGTCGAAATTTATTTTGAATTATCTTCAATCGAGAGATTGGCCATTACCTACCGTGCAAGAATATGAAATAGTAAAAAATCAAAATGAACTGTTAGCGTGGGTGTTAGTCATGGGTCGTCAAGTCAATCATTTCGCTTGGAGTATTCATTTGTCTAATAGTTTTAGTCAGCTAAAACTATTTAATCAATTTTTGAGCGCTACTTTAAATATTTCGTTGAACCAAAAGGGTGGTTTGATAAAAGGCAATATTAATAAAGGTATCGAACAAAGTTCGACACAACCGGCTATTAAATCCATAAAACTCACCGATGGCGTCATTGATTTATCGGATCGATTTATCGAGTTTGTATGGCGTTATCCCAAAAAAGCGGGAGTAAAAAGACGATGGCATGATTATTTTACTGGGTTTGTTGCAGATAATGCCGATCGTGTGGTTGAATCACTTTACTTAAAGTAATTTTTGGAAAACAAATTGAATAATAAAATTTATTATGTGACCAATAATGCCGGTAAATTCGAAGAAGTGACCGATTTTTTTAATAGAGTGCCTGCGACTTTTCGTGTTGAACAATATGCGATTGATATTGATGAAATTCAGAGTTTAGATCAAAAAATAGTGGTGTTAGATAAAGTGAAAAAAGCATTTAATGCCGTCAAACAACCATTGTTACTTGATGATGGAGGCTTATTCTTTGCTGCCTATAATCAATTTCCAGGGACTTTATCAAAATTTGTCTTTCAAGGATTAGGTTTTAAAGGTTTATTCAAATTGATTGAGGATGATAATCGTGCTTCTTTTATTTTGCAGTTAGCTTACACCGATGGAGTACAAACTCAATTATTTGAAGGGGTTTGTTTAGGCACAATAGTGATGCCAGAAGACTTATCTTCGCATCCTAAACTTCCATTTACCGCTATCTTTAAACCAGAAGGTTCTGATAAAACTTTGGCACAACTACGGTATACCGATGATTTTTTTCGTTTTTCTTTTCGTCAACAAGCATTAAAGAAATTTATTGATTGGTATCAAACTTAATCAGTGTAAGGAAAAATGTTTGACCAGCGATCAAAAAAAGGTTGTTTTTTCAGCTTGTATAGGGACTATTTTAGAATGGTATGATTTTAGTCTTTATGCCTATTTAGCAGGTATTTTTGCACAGATTTTTTTTCCTGCTTTACCCCGCATGGGCTTGTTGCTGAGTTATAGTGTTTTTGCTATGGGTTATTTAGCCAGGCCTTTGGGTGCAGCGTTCTTTGGTTACCTCGGCGATACACGGGGTAGAAAAAAAGCCTTAAGCTTAAGCGTATTATTAATGGCAATAGCGACAGGTGGAATGGGTTTGCTTCCTGGTTATAGCATGATCGGAATCAGTGCTGCATTTTTGTTACTCTTTTTTCGATTACTGCAAGGTGTTGCGGTAGGAGGAGAAGCATTTGGTTCGGCTTGTTTTATTGTAGAATCGATACCTTCCAATAAAACGGGTTTTTTTTCATCGTTAATTTGGGCAAGTTCCGTGATTGGTTTATTATTCGGATCACTTATCGTTTTTATTTTATTCGTTGGATTTCAAAGTCATTTTCTTTATAGTTTTGCCTGGAGATTACCTTTTTTGTTAGCGACTATGAGTGGTTTGATTGCTTATTATATAAGAACCCGAACTGCTGAGACGCCAGAATTTCAGCATTTACACGCTCAATGTTTAATAGAAAAATTTCCATTAAAAAAAATTTTTGTAGCGTATAAAATATTAATTGTTCAATTAATGGGTCTTTATTTATTATCCGCATTGATAACGTATCTCATTTTTATTTTTATGCCGGTTTATTTTACGGACGTTCTAGGTCATTCTCGAATTCATGCCCATGCACTGAATACACTGATATTGATTTTATTGATTGTGCTCGATATTTTTTTTGGTTGGCTTTCGGATAAATGGGGACGGAAACCTATCATGTTGACAGGTGCAACTGGATTGATGTGCTTCAGTTATCCGCTTTATGTGATGATTACGCAGGGTTCTTTTTTTATGATTGTTATTGCGCAAATAATGTTTACTATTCTTGCCGCTAGCTTTCAAGGGCCGTTAATGGCGCTAACACTCGATCGAATACCTGTTGCAGTACGTTATACCTTAGGTTCATTCAGTTATAATCTGGCTTACTCTATTTTTGGTGGAACAGCGCCATTGGTTGCTATTTATTTAATAACCAAAACGACGAATGTTGCTATACCGGGTCTATATCTTGCTGTGGGTGCTGTTGTAGCACTGATTATGTTAATAACGTTTAAAAAAGAGCCGTCCTAGATTATTTATTTAAATTTATTTTAATTAGTTCTATTATTTTCTTTTCATTTTCTTTATTGTTGCTGGCAAAACTATTTAATTTTGGCCAAGAACGTAACCAGGTTATTTGACGTTTAGCAAGTTGCCGCGTCGCAATAATGGAACGATCTTGCATCTCAGTAGTAGAAATAGTATTCAGTAAATAATTCCAAATTTGTCGGTAACCTACGGTGCGAATAGCCGGCAAGTTAGCGTGTAGATCGCCGCGTTTAAATAATTTTTCAACTTCTTCTATGAAACCTCGATCTAACATCGTTTTAAAACGCGTGGCGATGGTTTTGTGTAATCGACTTCTGTCATCAGGAAGCAAAGCAATATTAATAAATAAATACGGTAACGGTGATAGAGTGGGTGTCAGTTGTAATTCCGTTAATGTTTTCCCTGATGCCAGTGCAACTTCTAATGCACGTAAGATACGTTGAGGGTCATTAGGATGTATGCGCCGTGCAGCAATTGGGTCAATAGCAGATAAACGTTCATGAAGTTTTTTTAATCCTAAATTTTTGAGATCTTTTTTTAGTTGCTCGCGAATGAGAAAGTTAGCTGGCGGTAAAGTGGCAATGCCTTGTTGCAAGACATGAAAATACAGCATCGTTCCGCCGACTAATAAAGGAATGCGGCCTTTATTAAGAATGTTTTCAATCGCAGAAATCGCATCTGATCTAAATTCAGCGGCGGAATAAATTTCACTGGGATCATGCGTATCAATTAATCGATGAGGGGCTTGTTTTAAAATAAGTGCAGAAGGTTTGGCCGTACCAATATCCATGCCACGATAAATCATGGCTGAGTCCACACTAATAATTTCAAAATCTAAATAGGAAAGTAAATCGATAGCCAGACTTGTTTTTCCTGAAGCTGTTGGGCCCATCAGGCAAATAACAGGTTTAACGTCCACGTAGAAAAAACCGGTCAATATCAGCTAAAGACAACTGTTTCCAGGTGGGTCGACCATGGTTACATTGATTACTACGCGAAGTTTGTTCCATATCACGGAGTAGTTGATTCATTTCAATCCGTGTCATCTTGCGGTGTGCACGTACAGCACTATGACAAGCGATGCGAGAAAGTAATTCATTTATTTTTTCAGGGAGGTGTTGACTGTGAGCATGCTGAATTAAATCACTCAAAACATCTTGCACTAATTGCTCTATATTATTTTCTGCTAAAAGTTCAGGGATTTGGCGAATAACAACGGTTTCAGGGCCCAAGTTTTCAAGTTTAAACCCAAATTGTGTAAATAGACTCATGTATTCATCTAATAGCTGAAGTTCTTGCTGAGACAGTGTTAAACAGATTGGAATTAATAAAAGCTGAGTTTTTATTCCAGTATTTTGTAGGTCTTGTTTTAAACGTTCATACAGTATCCGTTCGTGTGCCGCATGAATATCCACCAAAATTAAGCCGTGTGAATTTTCGGCCAAGAGATAGATACCATGCAGTTGTGCTAAGGCAAAACCTAAGGGGGGATCACAGACCTCATTTTCTGTTGGTTTTTCTGCTAATGGCAGAGTCGATTTTTTTTCAGCTAATAATTTGTTCTGTTCTTGAAGTGAAAGACAAGCATTAGTTTCAGTCTTAGTGTGATGGCTTGTAGAATCTGCTGCAGCCTGCAGAGGTAAGCTACTTTGTTGAGGAGGAGTCACTTCAGGAGAGATATCAGTGATTTTCTCATTTATTTCAGCCGATAATTGAGTTGCGAGAGGTATTGAGTGGATCGTTTGTAGTTTAGGACGTGTGCTGGCTAACGCTTTTTGTAGACTTTGTTTCACAAAATCATAGACCAAGCGACTCTCACGGAAACGAACTTCATATTTAGCAGGATGTGCATTGACATCGACGGCATAAGGATCGATTTCGATAAATAGGGTAAAAGCGGGGTGACGACCATTATACAGGACGTCTTGATAAGCTTGCTTCACCGCATGATTGATTAACTTATCTTTTACCATACGTTGGTTAACATAAAAATATTGTAAATCGCTTTGTTTACGGGAAAAAGTGGGTAATGAAATCCAGCCCCATAAACGTAAATCCATACTCTGCATATCAATATAAATAGCATTTTCAACAAATGAACGACTGCATAAGGTGGCAATACGTTTTTCTTTCGCCATTTCGTCGTAGGCAGGGTGAAGTTGGTAAATGAGTTGTTTATTGTGATGCAGATTAAATTCTATGGAAAAATGACTGAGACTTAAACGTTTTACTAAGTTTTCTATATGCCCAAATTCAGTGGTTTCAGACTTTAAAAATTTGCGTCTCGCTGGCGTGTTAAAAAAAAGATCGTGAATTTCTACGGTCGTTCCTTGCGCATGAGCGATAGGAACAGGAGCTAAAGGGTATTCCTGATAATAATCGCAAGTAATTTTCCAGCCTTGTTGTGTTGTTTCTGTCGAGGAACTTAAGTTGAGACGAGCAATAGAACTAATGCTGGCTAAGGCTTCACCACGGAATCCGAGTGTGTTGATCCGTTCTAAATCATTGAACGTGTTAATTTTGCTCGTGGCATGTCGGTCTAATGCCAAAATTAAATCATCTTTGTGTATACCATGACCATTATCACGAACACGAATACGTTGAATCCCTCCTTTATCAATATCGATATTAATTTGTTGGCTATCCGCATCTAGACTATTTTCGACTAGCTCTTTTACGATCGACGCAGGTCGTTCAATCACTTCCCCGGCTGCAATCTGATTGGCTAGATGAGGTGATAGGTGTTGGATACGACCTGACATAATTTCATACAGTTAAGAAAAGAAGCTAATTCTAACAAATTATGGGCATTAGCTGAATGATCGAGTTTTATTCTTAAGTTTTGCTGCAGAAGGGTTTAAATTTTTATTGACACAGGTTTCTGTATTCAATGAGGAATGACTAAGCAATTCGTTAATAAATTCTTGAGATTCCTTATCATTAAAGGGGCTAAAATGTTTTTGTAATGCGTGCATCAGCGTTAAGAGTTCCTTTGTATTAGGACGATCGTCTATTGAACCTAACATAGCGGTAGATAAATGACTTAAAATATCCGATAGAGTAAGGTGAGCTATATTTTTTTCTTTATGATGCTGTAAAATCTTAAGACTTTCTCTCGCCTTTTTTGCTATAAAAGATGAAGAATAATTTTCTCCCCATTGTTTTAAGTCAATAAAGCTGCTGATATTATCTTCAAAAAGTATACAAGGAGTATTTTTATCGAATATTTTTTCTTGAAAAAAATGATGGGCAGAATTTTTTTGATTGTAATTAAAACTATGAAAGAAATTAGGAAATTTATTATTTAATAGTCGATAGAGTGTAATTCCCAGTGACCAAATATCCGATTTATCGATATTTAAAAAGGGTGTTAGCGTAAAATTCAAATTGGAAAATAATTCAGGAGCCATATAACGCAAACTACCCAACTGACACGCAGGCTCAGCTGCAGGATAAGCGCAGTCAAAATCGGCCAATACGAGATTACCGAGTTCATTTATTAAAATATTACTAGGTTTAATGTCACCATGGATGATTCCTTTAAATACACGACCCTCAAGTACAAATGTTTCAGTATGTAGATGATGCAATGCCTCCAGCAACAAAAATAGCTGTTTCATTAACCATGAGGCCGCTATGATTCTTTTTTCTTTAAATTGTTCAAACAAAAAATACTGTGATAAATCTAAATTTCCACCAGATATTAATGGGAAAAATAGAGAAGATCCGTTCAGGCGATTAAAAATGGGTTGTAAAATTGCTTTTTTTTCAGATTGTTTATTAGAGGCAATCAGTCGATAAATTTTTATTTCAGAGGCTGTTGATTTTTTTTCTTTCTTTTGAACTAATGCAGTAGGAGCAGTATTATCAGGTAGGTAAAGTTTTCCATGTCGAATAATTGCAATGTTTTGTTCGGAAACCCATGAAGTGGGATCCTCGGTTCCTGACTGTTGAGTTAAATCAGATAATGTTAAATAGGGGTTTTTTTTATGACGATACATCGTTTTATAACCTTTTTATTGTATTGCTAACGCTAAAATTAAAATTTTGGAAGCTTTAAATTTAAATTAAAATAAACTATCCAAATTAATATTTGCTTTCCAATGTGGGAACTTTATTGAAAATAAAAAAACGTTGTATAGTAAATGAAAGAATAAATAATGCAATTTCTGCAATAATTTTACTGCTATAGACATTTATTCCAAAATCATGGATTAATGTAATTAAACTGTAGGCAATAAGTCCTAAAAAACAGGCTAAGGCCGTATATTTCAACGCAGCGGGCAGCCAGTGATTTTTGCTTTTAAAAGCAAGATGTTGATTCAATTTGAAATTGAAAGTGGCCGATAAAATGCGTCCCAATAATACCGCTAAAAATATATTTTTTTTAAGCCAGTAAGTTAAGAAAAATAATGCAAAATCAATAGCGGCGGAAATTAAGGATATCGCAGCAAAGCGAATAAACACAAAATAAATTTTGATTGAGTCAATCAAAGGATTAAAATGCGATGAACGATTATCATCTAAATAGACTGTTTTTATAGGAATTTCTTGAATATTGACTTGATGTTCTTCAGCAATTAATAGCATTTCCAACTCGAATTCATAGCCTCGGGCGTTCGAATTTAATAAGGGTAATAAGAGTTTTCGTGGAATGACGCGCAAACCCGTTTGTGTATCCTCTAAGATGGTTTTGCTAAAAAGGCGTAAAATGTATTTGGTAAGTTTATTACCGAATCGGCTACGCCAGGGAATCGGTGTTTGATTAAATGTACGTTTGCCTAAATAGAGATCAGAAGGACTTTGCATAAAAACGGTGGACAGATGTAGAATATCTTGAGGAAGATGTTGACCATCCGCATCAGCCGTTACAATGCCTAATTCTTTAGAATGGCTAGTGGCTAACCAATGTTGAAATCCTGTTTTAAGCGCCTGACCTTTCCCTTTATTTTTTGTATGGCGAAGAAGTTCGATATTAAAAGTTTGAATTTTTGAAAAAATGACTTGTTTATCAACGTCCGATCCATCGTCAACAACAATAATTCTCTGCTGCGGCTGTTTGTCACGTAAAGATTTTATGAGTGCTACCAGATTATCGTTAGGCTGGTAAGCAGGGATAAGAATAGTTGGATAAGAGTCCGTTAGCATAGCTTGAGTATAAGGAAAAGGAATAGAGGAGACTAGTCCTTAATAAGATTGACTTTTATCAGGAGGTTACAAAGATTGGATCTCACGCCCATGACGCTTTGATATTTGATATAAAAACGGTCATTAGCATACTTTGTTTCTTAGTGCTCATTATTATTTAAGCATTGATTGAATAGATGTAAGATTTGTGACCCTTCGTGGTTTTTGGCAAAGAATTGTATTTGTCGGTGGGTTCCGATTATGTCAATTTGACACACAATATCCGGCTTAGGTAAAAAGGCTAAAGCACGTTCAGGCCATTCGATTAGCCAAATACCCGTATGGTCAAATTCATCACAAAGACCCATGTCGAATATTTCGTTAGCCGATTGTAAACGATAGAGGTCGAGATGATAAATCCAAAAATGCGCTACCTCATACGTTTCCATCAAGGTATATGTCGGGCTTTTTACTAAACCGGGATAGCCTAAGCTTTTTATAAAAGCACGAGCAAAGAATGTTTTGCCTGCACCTAACTCACCGTTTAAAAAAATGATCAGTCTTTTATTTTCAGGGCAACATTCAGCAAATTTTTGGACTACTTGCGTTGTTTCTTTTTCGGTTTTAAGCAAAGTGACTAACATAGATTACAATTATCAGAAATCAATGAATCCTCAAAAAGTTTAGGTTAATCGATTAATTTTTTGTATTTTATTTTCTGCTTAGCTGGAGGCTCGTTAATACCTAAACGCTTTAAACGATCCATTTCATACTCGGTAAAATTACCCGTAAAACAATCAATCTGTTTGTCTTCTTGAAATGCCAAGATATGAGTCGCTATTCTATCTAAAAACCAACGATCGTGAGAAATGACCAATATACAACCGGGAAAGCTTAATAATGCTTCTTCTAAGGCGCGCAAAGTTTCCACGTCCAAATCATTGGTGGGTTCATCCAGGAGTAAAACATTTCCTCCCGCACGCAATAATTTGGCTAAATGGACACGGTTACGTTCGCCACCCGATAGATTTTTTATTAATTTTTGTTGGTCGGAACCTTTAAAGTTAAAGCGCCCGACATAGGATCGAGAGGGCATTTGAAATTGGTTAATTGTCATGATATCCAGCCCGTCGGATATTTCCTGCCATACGGTATGATCCGGATTGAGTGAATCGCGACTTTGATCAATATAAGCCAATTGCACAGAAGCACCTTGATGTATTTGTCCGCTATCCGGATGTTCTTGTTGCATGATGAGTTTAAATAAAGTAGATTTTCCAGCACCATTTGGGCCGATAATACCGACTATAGCGCCTTTAGGCACCGTAAAGCTGAAATTATCAATTAATATTCGTCCATTAAAGCCTTTAGTGAGATGATCAAATTCCAATACCGAGTCGCCTAAACGTAGTCCGGG
This sequence comes from Candidatus Rickettsiella isopodorum, assembly GCF_001881495.1. NCBI lineage: Bacteria > Pseudomonadati > Pseudomonadota > Gammaproteobacteria > Legionellales > Coxiellaceae > Rickettsiella > Candidatus Rickettsiella isopodorum. The sequence goes on from NZ_LUKY01000030.1 coordinate 72,291, forward strand.
AGGGATATAAAGCGTTTGAGTTTCGGCTCGTTTTTGAAATTCTTGTGAACTAAGCTCTTCAAAGCGCGCTAACCGGGCTTTGCTTTTTGCTTGTCGTCCTTTTGGATTGGTTCGCACCCACTCTAATTCCGCTTTTAAACTTTTTTCATGCGCTGCTTGTTGCCTTCCTTCTTGAGCCAGGCGCTGTTGTTTTTGCTCTAACCAAGAAGAATAATTTCCTTCATAAGGGATTCCATGACCTCTATCAAGCTCCAAAATCCAGCCCGCTACATTATCTAAAAAATAGCGATCATGTGTAACGGCTATCACTGTGCCAGGATAATCATGTAAAAAACGTTCTAGCCATGCCACACTTTGTGCATCTAAGTGGTTAGTGGGCTCGTCGAGTAACAAGATATCGGGGTTTGATAATAACAGCCGGCACAAGGCTACACGACGGCGCTCTCCTCCGGAAAGTTGAGTGACGTTTGCATCCCATGGCGGTAAACCCAGTGCATCTGCGGCGATACTTAATTTACGCTCTAATTCCCATCCACCTTGCGCATCAATCTGGGTTTGTAGCTCTCCTTGCTCTGTAAAGAGCTGATTCATGGCCGAGTCACTCATCGGCTCGGCAAATTTCATACTGATTTCGTTAAATCGATCCAGCAATTTTTTAGTCTCTGCGATCGCTTCTTCCACATTGCCACGGACATCTTTAAGCGGGTCTAATTGGGGTTCTTGAGGTAAATACCCAATGTTGACTCCAGGTAATGGTCGGGCTTCACCCACAAAATCTTTATCAATACCGGCTAAAATGCGTAGTAAAGTCGATTTACCCGCACCATTAAGCCCTAAGACTCCAATTTTTGCTCCGTGATAAAAAGAGAGCCAAATGTCTTTTAGGATTTCTTTTTTTGGGGCAACGATTTTACTCACTGCCTGCATAGTATAAATATATTGTTCTGACATAAATCGAATGAATGAATTATTTGAAAAGAAAGAATACTAGCAATAATAGCTAAAACTAGCTAGATTTTTTAACGAGTGATCAGATTTAACTTTTTTCTTTTTAGCTCAAATTGTTAGTATAACAAGTAGATGCTGCTTGGAAATGAACAGTAATTTTTCTATTTATTTTTAACGGATACGACATGAGACAGGAAGTAGAAACGAGCTTTTGATTCATTGTTAAAAAGGGTAATATAAGCCAAAGTTAGCTTAACTATTAATTTTTTTGTTTTCAATGTGGGGTTAAATAATCATGCCTTATTCACTACAAGAAACTATTAGCGACTTTGATCCTGATTTATGGTCTGCAATGAACAAAGAAGCTCAACGTCAAGAAGATCATTTGGAATTAATCGCGTCAGAAAACTATGCCAGTCCACTCGTATTACAAGCACAGGGATCTGTTTTAACCAATAAATATGCAGAAGGTTATCCTGCTAAACGCTATTATGGTGGCTGTGAATACATTGATCTCGTCGAACAATTAGCGATGGATAGAGCAAAGGAGTTATTTAAAGCGGATTATGCGAATGTGCAAACACATTCGGGCTCGCAAGCGAATGCATCCGCTTATATGGCTTTGTTAGAACCAGGCGATTGTTTGTTGGGGATGAGTTTAGCTCATGGCGGTCATTTAACACATGGAGCAAAAGTCAGTTTTTCAGGAAAAATATATCAGTCCTTTGCTTATGGTGTTACACAAGATACGCAATTGATTGATTATTCAGAAGTTGAAGCCTTAGCAAAGAAACATAAACCCAAATTAATTATTGCTGGGTTTTCGTCTTATTCACGGGTGGTGGATTGGCAACGATTTAGAGATATTGCGGATGAAGTGGGGGCTTATTTTTTGGTGGATATGGCACATGTGGCCGGCTTGGTGGCAGCGGGTCTCTATCCATCACCGATTCCCATCGCTGATGTGGTAACTAGTACTACCCATAAGACCTTACGTGGGCCTAGAGGGGGCTTAATTTTAGCGCGTTCAAATCCTGAGATCGAAAAGAAATTAAATTCAGCCGTATTTCCAGGTCAGCAAGGTGGACCTTTGATGCATGTTATTGCTGCAAAAGCGGTAGCATTTAAAGAAGCGTTAGACCCTCGTTTTAAAATTTACCAGCAGCAGGTTATTGATAATGCGAAGGCTATGGTTCAGGTCATGTTGGAAAGAGGATATAAAATTGTTTCAGGCGGAACGGATAATCACCTTTTTTTAATCGATATGATCGCTAAAAAAATTACAGGTAAAGAAGCAGAAGGTATCTTAGAAAAAGCTTATATTACTTTAAATAAAAATATGCTTCCTAATGATCCTTGTAAACCATTTATAACCAGTGGTTTACGAATAGGTACACCGGCAATGACTACGCGCGGTTTAAGAGAAAATGAGGCCCGAGACGTCGCACATTGGGTTTGTGATGTCCTCGATAATCTAAAAGATCCAGCGACAGTTGAAAAGGTCAGAAAACAAGTCATGGCACTATGCCGGCAATTTCCAGTATACTCCGTGTAACCTCAGAAATGTCCTTCTAGAGATTCAATGATGTATTGTCCTTTTTGTAATGAAGCAGATACTAAAGTGATCGACTCTCGTCTGAGTAGTGATGGCCAGCAGGTAAGACGTCGTCGCGAGTGTTTACAATGTAACGAACGCTTTAGTAGTTTTGAATCGGCGGAGTTAGGGTTACCTCGGGTGGTTAAGCGTGATAATACACGAAGTGCATTTGATCAAGAAAAACTCAGGGCGGGTATGCTTAAAGCCCTAGAAAAAAGACCCATTTCCAGTGAGCAAGTGGAGACGGTCATTCTACGCTTAATGAAAAAATTACGTTCTTTGGGAGAACGTGAAATTTCTTCGCGACAAATAGGTGAATGGGTTATGGAAGAGCTGTGTGATTTAGATCCTGTGGCTTATGTGCGATTTGCCTCAGTGTACCGCAGCTTTCAAGATATCCAGGCATTTAACCAGGCAATTGAACAATTAAAACAAGATATTTCCGCTAATAAAAAACATTCTCATGACACTGAAATCGAAAAAAAATAATTTTAAGTCAAAACAACGTGCTCGTCGTTTTGCTATGCAAGCCATTTATCAATGGCATTTAACGCAGGAAAATTTTTCTGCTATTCAAGCCAAATTTTTGGCTCAAGAAGAAATGGTGAGTGTGGATACCGCTTATTTTGTTTTGTTAGTTCAAGGGGTTTTGAAAGAGCAAGCATCATTAGATAGTCATTTACAGCAATGTTTAGATCGCCCACTGAAAGAATTAGATTTGGTAGAATTGGCAATTTTGAGATTAGGTGCTTACGAATTACTTGAATGTGCGGAAGTTCCTTATAAAGTGGCTTTAAATGAATCTATCGAATTAGCAAAAATGTTTGGTGCCACCGATAGCTATAAATATATTAACGGTATTTTAGATTTACTCGCAAAAAAAAATCGTCCTTTGGAGTACAAGGATTAATAATTTTTTACTTAATTAATGATGTTGTTTAATGAATTTGATTTGATTCAACGTTTTTTTAGTCGAACGAGCAATCGTAACGATGTTATTTTAGGGATAGGTGATGATGCGGCTTTATTGGATGTACCACTAGGTCAACATTTGGTAGTAAGTACCGACACATTAGTGTCAGGTCGACATTTCCCTGAAAATACATCACCTGAGGATATTGGATATAAATCATTAGCAGTCAATTTAAGTGATCTTGCCGCAATGGCTGCGAAGCCCGCATGGATTTTATTGGCACTGACGCTACCTAATGCCGATGAAATCTGGCTTAAAAAATTTACCGATGGTTTTTTCTCCCTTATGCAACATTTTCAGTTGCAACTCGTGGGAGGAGATATGACGCAAGGACCACTCACCATTACTGTGCAAGCGTTGGGGTTTGTTCCGCCGGGAAAAGCATTAGGTCGCGTCGGAGCACGCGCAGGTGACCGCATTTATCTGACCGGAACCTTAGGTGACGCAGGCTTAGCGTTAGAAGCCATACAAAAAAAAGATGGCTTAGGATTATTAACATCCTCTCAAATTTTTGCCGTCATGCAGCGTTTAAATCGACCAGAACCTCGCGTCGAGATTGGTCTTGCATTGCGTGATGTTGCCAGCAGTGCTATTGATGTGTCAGATGGATTAGCGGCTGATTTAGGTCATATCTTATCTGCCAATCAAGTGGGGGCGATACTTCAACTAGAAAAACTTCCTCTATCAGATAGTGTGCAAACGTTACCAACTGAAAGAGCATGGCAATTAGCTTTAGGTTCAGGAGATGATTATGAGTTATGCTTTACTGTGCCAGAAGCGCATGAAAGAGCGTTGAAACTCCATTTAGCCACATTGAATACGCCTTATACCTGCATAGGGACGATTAAAGAAAAACCTGGGTTAATATTACTTGGTAAAAATGGATCAACTTTTAGTATAGATAAAACGGGATTTCAACATTTTATTTAATTATTGATACGTGCTTTCCGGTTCGCGTCTTGGCTTCTAATCAGTATATAATCTTTTTTTATTGAATGTGATGAGAGAAATTATGCAAAAGGATTTAGTCCGTAAGGTATTTAGCCATCCCATTTACTTAATTGCTTTTGGTTTTGGTGCTGGATTATCGCCTTTTGCTCCAGGTACGTGTGGAACATTGGTGGCTATTCCTTTGTATTATTTAATACACTCTTTATCTTTGATTCATTATGGACTGGTTTTGTTAGTTGCCATACTCTTAGGCATTTGGATTTGTGATGTGACAGAGCGAGGAATAGGGGTTCATGATTATTCAGGGATAGTTTGGGACGAAATATGTGGATTTGGATTGACTTTGTTTGCTGCTCCGAAAGGTTGGTTATGGATAGCGATAGGTTTTGTTTTATTTCGATTATTTGATATTGTGAAACCTTGGCCAATTGCAATGATCGATCGAAAAATGCCCGGTGGATTAGGTGTCATGGTCGATGATTTAATGGCCGGTGTGTACGCTTGGATAGTTTTACAATTAATATATCATTTTCATTTATTTTAAATATTGGGCAACACCGACAAAATTTCGAGTACGAAGCATATACTCTACTCTCGGTGATAAGGATGTCCATTTAATAGACTCCAAGCACGATACAATTGTTCTGCCACGACAATTCGAACCAGTGCATGAGGGAGTGTTAAGGCCGAAAGTGACCAAATACGTTCAGCCTGGTTTAGGCAGGTGTCCCCCAAACCATCGGGTCCGCCAATTAATAAACTGACCGCTCGTCTTTCTAACTGCCATTGTTGTAAAGCTTGTGCCAGTTGTTGGGTATTCCACATTTGTCCTTTGACATCCAAAGCAATGACACGGGATCGTCTCGGGATAGCCGCTAATATTTTTTTTTCTTCTTCGGCAATGTGCTTCGAAATGGGAGAATTTTTATTACGTTTACTAAGCGGTATGGTCATTAAATTAAGTTTACATTCCGCCGGTAAACGCTTCTGATAATCTTGAAAACCTGTTTCAGCCCATGCCGTACATCGAGTTCCTACGGCAATTAAATGAATGATCATGTTTACTTACGGTTGGCTCCATAACTTTTCAAGATTATAAAATTCACGTTCTTGAGGTAACATGATATGGATAATGGCATCGACTAAATCGATTAGTATCCATTCCCCTTCTTTTTCACCTTCTATACCATAAATCGTTATGTTTTTAGCTTTGGCGGCTGTAATGAGGTACTGTGCTAAGGTCTTAACATGTCGATTAGAATTTCCAGTGCAAATGATCATGAGATCGGTAATATCGGTGATTTTACTGACATCGAGGACAGTGATGTTTTTTGCTTTGTGATCTTCTAATAAGCTTATTAGATCAGTTTGTAGATCTTTATTTAAAGTGGGTTGTGTCATAAGTATAACTTTTGTTCCAAAATATAATCAAGGACGCTAGCCGGTAATAAACCCACAGGGTAATGACCACTCGCAATCGTTTTGCGTATGTAACTAGCCGAGATAGATAAAGCTTGTACATGAGTCATGAGTAATAATCCAGCGGGTTGTTGTGATAATAAAAAAGGATCCAGTGTATGGTGCTTTTCAACAAAAGCGTGAATTTCCTTAGAATAGGATTCAGCATGATCAGGTCTAGGTACAATTAATAAGTGTGCATAGTCGATTAGGGATGTCCATTGATGCCAATGATTCAATTGAGCTAAATTATCATAGCCTAAAATAAGTCCCAAAGGTGTATTACCCAATTCTAGACGTAGAGAAGCTAATGTCTCTATCATATAGGAAGGAGTGGTTCTGTGTAATTCTCGTTCGTCAACTGAAAAATAGGAATAATTCTGTAAAGCCAGTGCTAACATAGTTAATCGCTGTTGTTGAGTCGCCACTATTTTTTTGTCAGTAACAGGATTTTTACAAGGAATGAAACGGACTTCACTCAAATGGAGCTGTTGATATAAGGCGAGTGCAATATGTAAATGCCCATAATGTATAGGATCAAAACTGCCGCCTAAGATTCCTATCATAATAAGCTACTCTTCGCTCTCATTTTTTTATTTGTGTTGCCATGCCATTCGCAATCTTTTTCGTGATACTTACCAAAAGCCCAATTACTGTGAGTGTCACTGGGTTCCGTAATGTGAAGACTGAGTGTTTGTAAAGCATTCCAAACAGAGCCTGTGCCTATCCCTTTTATAAGTTGATCAATGCGGCTGGCAAGGCGCAACAGCCGATACCACTGTGTCATGGGGTGGCGTGTTAAGGCTTGTTGATAGAGTATTTGGCGCTTTTCCCATATCGATTGTTCTTTAAAAAGTGTGAGCAGATTTTTGCCTTGCTTAAGTTCGAATGCCAAAGAAGCTAATATTCGGCATTCGCGGCTTAGTGCCCATAAAATTAATAAAGGTTCGATCCCTTCTTCTTTTAAATGCACTAAAATGCGTAAACAACGTTCAGCGTTTCCTGCTAATGCCGCATCGGTCAGCTTGAAAGGATCAAATCGTGCGTTATCGCTGAGTGCTTGCGTCAACAAGGCAGTCGTAATCACGTTATTTTTTGTGTCAAAATATAAACTGAGTTTCTCTATCGTTTGCGCAGTAGCTAATAAATTTCCTTCGGTGGAAAAAATAAGACATTCAATAGCCGCTTTTTCTACTTTTAAGCCATGAGCATGAAAACGCTCTGTTACCCACTTAAATAATTGTGAGGCTTGCAAAGGCCATATAGGAATGACTAAACCTACGTTATGAATACTTTTAAACCAAGCGGTTTGCTGTAAACGACGATCCAGCTTCCCGGCTATTATGAGCAAAAGTTTATTGTGAGGTGGGTTTTTTGCATAAAGTGTCAGCGTTTGTGTTACGGTTTCAGAAAAACCTTGTGATAGATGTAATTCAAGGAGTTGTTTTTCTGAAAATAACCCATAGTTATTCATACAATCCATCAGCGAAGAACTATTAAATAGTTTGTCGGCATAAAATACTTGTCGATCCGTAAAGCCCGCTTTTTTTGCCGTTAAACGAATGGCATGGCAGGCGGCTTGAATTAATACTATTTCTTCGCCGAAGATCAAATAAATCGGCGCTAAAACAGGATTATTTAATTGCTGATGTAATTGTTCATAACGACATTGCATAAGATTATTGCTGAGGACAAGTGTTGCAACGAAGTTGCTGGTGTAATTCTGGGGAAGCTAAACGAATTAAAAGTTGTTGAATGACATCTTGTTGCATATTTTCTAGTAAATCATTTTCCGTGTTGAGGTCACCGGCAAGTTGATTGGATGTAATCGAAAATGTCCGTGTGGCGCGGATTTGTTGTGGAGCTAATAAAACATGGCCTTTGCAATCGATTATCTGAAATAAAATACTATAAACAAGTAAATAGGTGGTTGTTTGTCCGGCATTTCCTAGGCTGGTAGCTGTGCGAGTAAAATTTTGTGCAAGAATTTGTAAGCGGGGAGATGTCGGAGTTGCGAGTAAGATATTGACTCCCGCCGCTGCTAATGCTTTTTGTAATTCTTTGGTGAAATGACTATAGGGTTGGTTAGATTCCAAAGAAAGTGTACGAAAAGGTAACGAAAATTCATGGCCTCTTAATTGAAAGCCACAAGCCGTTAGCATGAAGCTTAGAAAAAGACTAAATAAAAATGGATAGCAACGAGTTATCATATATAGACTCTTTGCACTTTAAGCGGTGAGCAAGCGTCTTGAAGTGCTTTCATTTTAAATTACAATATTAACTAATTTTTTGGGGACGATAATAATTTTTTTAATCGTTTGATTTTCAGTATAGCGTTTGATCATGGGGTCATTGAGAATAATCGCCTTCAGTGTTTCGTCATTATAGTGCATATCGAGCGATAATTGTGCACGTAATTTACCATTCACCTGTACTACCCAATCAATTTTTTCTGCTGTTAAGGCATCAGCTGCCACTTTTGGCCAATGTGCTTTGCCAATTAAACCGGAAAAATTAAGTTCTTTCCATAAAGCATGTGTTATATGAGGAACGATGGGCGCTAATAAGCGCAATAGTATGCTTAAACCTTGCCATATAATATGTTTAAGTGTGTGCTGAGCATCTTCATCAGTCGATGATCCGCTTAATAGTTGGCTGGCTGTTTGTAGCGTATTCAAAAGCTTCATGCAGCTGGCTATCACCGTATTAAACTGTTGTCGTTCAAAATCATGGCGTGCAAGTTGCAAAATTTCATGGACTTGTCGGCGTAAATTACGATGCTCATTAGGAGTTTTTGTCCAATCGATGGGAGGTGTGAGGCTATGTTTATGTGTTTCGTTGAGTTCTAATATCCAAGGGTTGCTATAGGCTAACGCCCACAAACGTTTTAAAAACCGGTAAGCACCTTCAACACCTGCATCAGACCATTCTAAAGATTGCTCAGGAGGCGCAGCGAATAGAATAAATAATCGTAAAGTATCTGCTCCATATTGCGACATGAGTTTGGCTGGATCAACCGTGTTGCCTTTAGATTTAGACATTTTTGCACCGTCTTTAAGTACCATGCCTTGTGTCAGCAGGCGCGTAAAAGGTTCATTAGAATTCAGTAGACCTAAATCACGTAATACTTTATGAAAAAATCGGGCATAGAGTAAATGTAATACGGCATGTTCAATACCACCAATGTAATGATCAACAGGCGTCCAATATTTTGATCGATCATCTAACATAGCTCTGTTCTGTGTAGGACAAGCAAAGCGCGCGTAATACCAAGAAGATTCGACGAATGTATCTAAAGTATCTGTTTCTCGGGTAGCGGGTTGTTTGCAAGTAGGACAGCTAGTTTGATAAAACTCAGGAATATTTTTTAAAGGAGAGCCCTCGCCATTAAAGTTTATTGTTTCGGGGAGGATAACGGGTAAATCTTCTTCTGGGACGGGAACGACACCACAAGTCGGGCAATAAATAATAGGGATGGGTGTTCCCCAATAACGCTGGCGTGAAACACCCCAATCACGAAGTCGATAATTGGTCGTATGCTTCGCTATTTTTTCTTTAATGAGCCGTTTTGCGATCGTGACAGACGCTAGCTCGGCACTTAATCCCGTATAGAGACCCGAATTAATTAATGTTCCCGTATTCATACTAAGGGGAGCGGACTGATAATCATGCGGTTGAGTAGATTGAATGACGGGGCGTATCGGTAAATGATATTTCTTGGCGAACTCAAAGTCACGTTCATCGTGCGCAGGCACTCCCATGATGGCTCCTGAGCCATAGTCAGTTTTGACAAAATTGGCTATCCATATCGGTACGTTTTCCTTGGTGAGAGGATTATACGCGGTGAGACCGGTACTAAAACCTTTTTTTTCTAAATGTGCAGTCACTTCTTCTGAGGTGGGTATTTGTTGAAAGCTGGCAATGATATCTCGCAGTTTTGGATCATGTTGAGCGACAAAGTGTGTAATCGGATGATTGGGGGAAAGTGCGATAAAAGTAGCTCCAAATAAAGTATCAGGACGCGTAGTAAAAATTTCAATCGGATCTAATTCAGGATGATTGACTTTAAATTGAATAGTTAAACCTTGGGATCGACCTATCCAATTGCGTTGCATGGTTTTGACTTCATCAGGCCATGCTTCTAAAGTATCGAGATCGTTTAATAATTCATCAGCGTAGGCGGTGATTTTTAAAAACCATTGTGGAATTTCTTTACGCTCTATGAGCGCACCGGAACGCCAGCCACGACCATCAATTACTTGTTCATTTGCTAATACGGTTTTATCAATAGGATCCCAATTCACAAAAGCATTTTTTTTATAGACCAAACCATTTTTAAGTAATTGGATAAAAAGCCATTGCTCCCATCGATAATAATCCGGTTTACAAGTCGTAATTTCTCGACTCCAGTCAAAACTTAAGCCGAGCTGTTTAAATTGTTTGGACATATGTTCAATGTTGGTATAAGTCCATTTCGCCGGCGGTATCCCTTTTTCAATCGCTGCATTTTCAGCGGGTAAACCAAAAGCATCCCAACCTATCGGGTGTAGAACATTTTTACCTAACATTCTTTGGTAACGGGCAATGACATCGCCCAATACATAATTACGGACATGACCGACGTGTAAATGACCACTAGGATAGGGAAACATAGATAAACAATAAAATTTTTCTTTATTGAGATCTTCAGTGACTTTGAAACACTGGTGTTCTTCCCAAAATTTTTGGATGTCCGCTTCAAGTGCTAATGGTTGATATTGTTCTTGCATGTGGCTAGATACCTTGTTTTAGTTATACTCTTCGACTTGAATTTTTGCCTCTTGCTGCTCAATTCGCAATCTCATGCGGATTACACGTCGATTGCGCGTCGCGGCACTTGCCAAAAATCCAATGGTGAGTATAGGCCCCATTTCTAAAGTACTCTTAATTTGAATAGATTAAAAATAGTTATTGATTATATACCCATTTCCAATTTTTATTATGATAGCCGTTTGGATACGATGTGAGTCTATAATAGCCTGAGTTAACGGAAGGATAAATGGCTAAGTTTGATCTTTTCGATAAGCGTAACATAAGAGACTTAATCCTACTAAAAAGATACTAATCGAACCATCACCCAGATAAACCCAGGGTGTAAAACCAACACTTTTATAAACCGAACTGGTGAGCACGCCGGTCTCGAAGGGAGGAAGTTTCGCTATAATTTTGCCTTTAGGTGTGACAATGGCGGTTAGGCCGGTGTTGCTTAAAAAAGCTAAATAACGCCCGGTGGCCAAGGCTTGGAATTGACCAATTTGTAGATGCTGAGCTAAGGCAAAAGAATGGCCGAACCAGGCGTCATCATTAATGGTTAATAGTAACTGAGCATTTTTTTTCAAGGCTTGTCGAACTAAGTGGGAATAAGCAATTTCGTAACAAATAAAAGTACCTAAATTAACATTAGCTACCCTAAATATAGGCTGATTATTGGGCCCAGGCGAAAAACTCGACATGGGAATATCTAATAAATTTAATAGTCCATGAGCCCAGAGGATCCACCAAGGGAGATATTCACCAAAAATAACCAGTCGTTGTTTATAATAGGTCGCATGATCCAGGCCTAAGGCTAGCATACCATTGTAGTATTGGAAGCCTTTTTGGATGGGTATCCCTGTAATCAGCGTCGTTTTATGTTGTTTAGCTTGCCGATCGAGCTGTTTTAAAAAGGGTTCTGCTTGATTTTGTAATAGAGGAATAGCGGCTTCTGGCCAAATGATGAGTCGGCTATTCCAGTGTGCTTGCGTTAATTGTTGATAATGTATTAAGGAGGCTTTTTGATACGCAGGCTCCCATTTTATTTCTTGGGGAATATTCGCTTGCACCAGACTGATTTGAATGGGTTTTCCCTGGATATGTGTCCAAGAGATAAAATGTAAGAGATATCCTAGGACCCATAAGCCTAGTACTGCAAATAAGGGTCGGTAATAATGAAAATTTTTAAGATCTAACTGACAATTAAAATATTTGTTTAAAAGAGGGCAGAATACATTTAGAAATAAACTTGCCGTCAAAGCGACTAGAAAAGTCAACCCATAGACTCCAAAGAGGGGTGCATAACCACTCAGCGGTGTGTTTACTTGACTGGTTCCTAGTAATAACCAAGGAAATCCGGTAAATATCCAGCTACGTACCCATTCGGTTAATGCCCAAGAGCTAGGAAATATTAAATAAAGCTTCATGAGCGTGTTACTAGGATAAAAACGGTTGACTAAAAAACCTTGGATAGCAGTGAATAAAGCTAATATAAAAATAAATAAGCCAGTAATTAACGAGGCTAAAAAAAGAGAAGTATGGCCAAATTCATGAATACTAATAAATACCCATGAGACGCCAACACCATAAAAACCAATACCAAAAAGTAACCCTAAAATGAAAGCCCGTTGGGCTGAACTATTTAGCCAGAGTAAGAACAATAAAGCAGGAGAGAAAATAGCTAAAGGATAAATACCCAGGGGGGCAAAAGCGAAGGCTAGCAAACCGCCAACAATGAGCGCGCTTATTTCTTTATAATAGGTCATAAAATTGCATAGGCAAGAGAAGTAAGAAGCTCGATTTTAATGAAATAGTGTGGTTTCATTTTCAATGATCAGTCGTTTTAAACCACATTAATTTACTTAGAGCAGATTGTATATTACTACTTAATTTTTCGGACACTGATTTTTTAGTTAAATACTGGCACTCATAAATTTCTGCTTTATCGCTTCCTGCCAGTAGACTTAAATAATCATCACTGGTTATGAGTTCGTCGACTAGATTGAGCGCTAATGCATCTTTTGCAAGCCAATGGGCTCCCGTAGCGACTTCGGCCATATCGACTTGTTTTCGATTTGCTTGAATAAAGGCTTTAAAAAGGTGATGGATTTCTTCTAGGTCCGTTTGGGTTTTTTCACGTGCTTTTGGTGTGTTTTCCCCAAAAATCGTGAGCGTACGTTTATATTCGCCAGCGGTTAATAATTCGAAATCAATATCTCTTTTTTTTAAAAAGCGATGGAAATTAGGAAGTTGTGCCACGACGCCAATCGAACCAATAATCGCAAACGGAGCCGCCAAGATTTTATCACCAACGCAGGCCATTAGATATCCGCCACTCGCGGCTATTTTATCTATTGTCACGGTCAGAGGAATGCGCTTATCTTTTAAACGTTGTAACTGTGAAGCCGCTAATCCATAAGGAGCCACCATTCCCCCGCCGCTTTCTAATCGCAATACCACTTCATCTTGCGGTGTAGCGACTTGGATGAGCGCAGTGATTTCTTCACGTAGATTATTAACGGCAGTTGCTTTGATGTCGCCTTGAAAATTTAAGACAAAAACCCGCTTTTTTGATAATTTAGCAGTCTTTTTTAATTTAATTTTTTGTTCTTTGACATATTTTCGGAGTTCTTTCTTATTCAGAATTTCTGAATTTAAGGTTTCAGCAAATTCTTGAAATTTTTTATTAAGTTTTTTAACACAGAGTTTATTTTTATTGTGTTCTTTAGCTTTGCGCGCAATAGAAAAAACTCCGGCAGTTATTACTAAAATAGCTAGCCCCAACGTAAAAAGTTTCGCTAGGAAAACCACATATTGAAGAAGAAATGACATGCTGGTTGGCCTTTTAAGTAGTGGAAAAAAGGAATAATATAGCGTACGCCCTGTTATGTATACAACAGGACTTAGCTAAATAGGCAAGTGATGACATAAATAATAGAAAATTATTGGATGAAACGGGATAGAGCCCATCATTTTATCAAGGAATAAAGAATGTGTTAACAGTCGATGGACTTTCTTATGAACGGAGTAAACGGATCCTGTTTAAACAACTCACGTTTCAACTTTGCCAAGGACAGACATTGCATATTGTTGGCGCAAATGGTTCAGGTAAAACGACTTTATTGGAGATATTAACTGGATTACGTATTCCTTTAACAGGAAAAGTGATGTGGAATGGTCTTTCAATTAAGAAAAATAGTATAAATTTTACTGAAAATTTACTCTATGTTAACCACCGCCTAGGCATGAAATCCACGCTCAATTTGATTGAAAATCTTTATTTATGTCTGACGAGGCGAAATTTAATTCGCCACCAATCTAAACGCAAAGCAATCCATGACATTCATCAGATATTGGATCAATTAAATTTAAGACACTGTACAGAAACCTTATTAACGCAACTTTCCATAGGTCAACAACGACGTTTGAGTTTAGCTAAATTGTTATTGATTAAAGCAGATTGTTGGATCTTGGATGAACCGTTTACTTCTTTAGATAAACAAGGTATTACCTTATTGTCATCTTTAATGGAAAAACAAAGTGCTAGAGGAGGAGTCATTGTTTTTACCAGTCATTCATCGGTCTATTCATTGCATTCGGAAATAAAAAAAATTTTTTTATAGGGTAAGTAATGTTAAATGATAACTTTTTTTTCAAGCTACTAATCAATTTACGTTGTGAGTTAATCGCTATTCTTCGTAGTTATCAAGAGCTATTATACCCGTTATTATTTTTAATTTTAGTCATTATTTTATTTCCTTTAAGCATAAGCACTGATCCAATTTTATTAGAAAAAATATCCTCGGGGATTTTTTGGGTAATCATCTTATTTTTGGTATTATTAATGTTAGATCAGCTTTTTCGAAATGATTGGAAGGAAGGCGATTTGGAACAGCTCATTTTGTTGCCGAATGAACTGACTTTAGTCATATTTGTTAAGTTATTAGTATTTTGGTTAGTGATTAGTGTTTCTTTATTTCTCGTGACGCCAATTTTGAGTCTAAGCTTATTTATTCCGGTCATGGCTTTAAAAACGCTCTACTTTACTATCTTATTCGGCACCCCAACCTTAATATTTCTGGGTGGTATTGCACGAGCTTTAACTTTAGGGCTTCGTCATAGTGAGTTATTGATAGTATTGATCATCATCCCTTTTTACATTCCCGTATTAATTTTTGCGAGCAGTGCGGTTGCCTTAGCAAGTATGGGATTACCTGCGAATGGACCGTTAGCTTGGTTAGGCGTGTTAATGATTCTAAGCATGAGTTTATCTCCGTTAGTTATTAATAAAATACTGCGTTTAGGGATTGCTTTTACATAATACATTTCGAGGTTGCTTTATAACGTGCCACTCCCAAAAATTAAATGACTATGAGTTTATTGTTATAGGTTATCTGTTTAAAGGAAATAATAAAATGACTAAACGAAGAAGAAATAAAATCTATCGGTATATAGCAATAAAACATTTTTATTCATTATCGACCTATTTAATTCCACTGTTTGCTTTAGCTTTACTGGTATTTGGTAGTTATGGTGCGGTTGGAGGATTGTATTTAGCGCCGGCTGATTATCAACAAGGGGATGCTTTTCGCATCATATACGTACATGTCCCGAGTGCTTTTTTGTCCTTGTTTATTTATTTTATTATGGCTATTTTTGCAGGGATTAGTTTAATTTTTCGTATTAAATTAGCAGAATTGATCGTTTCTGGAAGTGTTTTTTTAGGCGCATGGTTTACTTTTTTAGCCTTGTTCACAGGAAGTGTTTGGGCTAAACCAATGTGGGGAGTTTGGTGGGTATGGGACGCGCGTTTAACCTCGGAGCTTATTTTGTTATTTTTATATTTAGGGGTTATTGCTTTGCGTTCTGCAATGCCTGAACGTCATATGGCTGCACAAAACACGGCGATATTGCTTATATTGGGTTTAGCGAATTTACCCATTATTCATTATTCAGTGTATTGGTGGAATACTTTACACCAAGGCGCGACTATCCATTTTTTAAGCCCTTCTTTAATCGAGCGTTCCATGCTCTATCCTTTATTAGCGATGATAGTAGCCTTTATCAGCTTTTACTTAATTGTTTTATTGTTAAATATACGCTGCGAAATATTAGAACAATCTATTAAAATCCACGAAGTTAATAACTTGCGATTAATCTAGGTGAAAAAATTGAATTAATTGCAGGGCTAGGTGGATTAAAATTTTCTCTAGAATTTTTGTTTTCATTGTGCCAAAAAGTTGATGTAAACGCTGAGGAATTGGGATGCATTTTAACTGTCTGATTAAGTTCCAACATGCGATTTAAATAATGACTAATGACCGTTTGTAATATCCATTGAGCAAGAAATATGCTTTCTTGGCGGGGTGTACTGAAATTTTTATATTGATTGGACGCATTTGTATTAGGTAACTGCGTGTACTCTTGATGTGGGTGATTAAAATTAACTGAAGCAAGCATTTCATTTAAGCAATGCTCGAAATTATCCTTTAAAAGAGGACATTTTAATTCTTTAACATACTCAACTAAACAGGTCGACCAAAAATCATTTAAATCAGGGATTTCAGTATCCATTTTAGCTTGTTTTTTAAACAAAGACCAAAATATTAAAAATTGTTCATCGAGGAAATAGTCCATTCTTTCTTGGTGAGCGAAATCCGGCTCATGGGTTTTTGTCAGCATAATACTGAGTAATTTAATGAAATTTAGATCAGTTATCCAATGATTGAGTTTATTTTTGGCACTGTTAATTTTCCTGATATCACTTAGTTCATTGATTCCATGTCGAGTAATTGCCGCGATAGCGTGAAATAGGGCAGAAGAAAGTAGTCCAACAGAATAGGTTAATAGAGAGAGCATCTTGCAAACGATATCTGGGTTTAAAGCAATATTTTTTCCATGATCGGCATCGATAATTTTTAAAATATCGATTTTTGCTGTTAAGCGATTGTAAAAATGTAAATAGGCCTGTTCATTCATTTTATTATTCTGTATATAACGTTGATACAGTGTATGGATAGTATTTTCTGCATTATATTGAGGTAGGAAAGCCAATAAATTTTTCTTTAGTTGAAATTCGACTAAAGATTTATTGTCCGTAAAAAATAAATTCTTGTTAGCCTCTAAACTATTTTTACCAAATTGCTGACGTCTCTTTTTGCTTACTTTTTGCCATAAGCTTTTTTTAGATTTTTTAATTAAATTAAAAAGTAATCTTTTTTTTAAAAGATCAGGTTTTTTTTCTTTATTTGAGAATAAAATTTTATTATTTTCGAAGTACATTCTCATGAAGCCCCATTATTATTTTTTTCTATATTAACACTAAACTAATTTTTTATAAAAAATATTTTTTCTTTATAAAATCGATTTTTTAAATTTTACTCTTCTGATCCTTTTAAAGAATCATCACGTTGCTAAGGATCGAGGTATAGGACTTAATTCAGTTTAAGAGTAAACTATGACTCTTTAATTTTGCGCTTATTATTATGAAATTGCTAAATTTTGAAGTGGGTCTTGATAAACCATTATTTCTTATGGCAGGTCCTTGCGTCGTGGAAAGCGAACAATTGGCTATGGATACGGCGGGGCGCCTGAAAGAAATAACGGATAAGTTGAATATCCCCTTTATTTATAAATCTTCTTTTGATAAAGCAAACCGTTCGTCAACCAAGAGTTTTCGTGGTTTAGGTCTAGCAGAAGGGTTACGTATTTTAGAAAAAGTAAAAAAGCACTTGGGTGTTGCAATCATTACGGATGTTCATGAAGATACGCCTTTAAATGAAGTGTCTAGTGTAGTAGATGTTTTACAAACACCGGCATTTTTATGTCGACAGACTAATTTTATTCAAAAAGTTGCTCAACAAGGTTTACCGGTTAATATTAAAAAAGGTCAGTTTCTTTCTCCGTGGGATATGCAATATGTCGTTGAGAAAGCACGTCAAGTCAGTGATGCCGTGATTATGGTCTGTGAGCGTGGCGTTACTTTTGGATACAATAATCTTGTTTCGGATATGCGTTCATTAGCCGTCATGCGCGCAACCCATTGTCCAGTGATATTTGATGCCACTCACTCCGTGCAATTGCCCGGTGGTCAAGGGGGATCGTCGGGAGGGCAACGTGAATTTGTACCCGTATTGGCGCGTGCTGCCGTAGCGGTTGGGATCGCTGGGCTTTTTATGGAGACACATCCGAACCCAGAAAAAGCATTAAGCGATGGACCTAATTCTTGGCCATTAGGAAAAATAGAAGAACTGTTAGCTACTTTACAAGAAATAGATAAAACCGTAAAAAAAACCAGTTTAATAGAAACTACGTTATAGGTAGAAGGTATGTCAAAAATTACTGAGATAAATGCCTATGAAATTTTAGATTCGCGAGGTAATCCTACTATTGCTGTCGAAGTCATTTTGGATTCAGGTTTAAAAGCTGAGGCGAGTGTTCCTTCTGGGGCATCGACAGGTTCAAAAGAAGCTTTAGAGTTAAGAGATACAGAGAGACCGGATCGTTATCAAGGTAAAGGCGTTTTATTAGCTATCCAAAATATTCTGGGACCGATACAAAAAAAATTAATGGGAAAAGAGGTGACCGATCAAAATGAATTAGATAGGTTAATGAAAAATTTAGATGGAACAGATAATAAAGGAAAATTAGGAGCTAATGCTATTTTAGGTGTCTCACTGAGTTTGCTTAAAGTCGCTGCCTTAGCACAAGGACAAGCACTTTATGTGCATATCGCTGAGCTGATGGGCCAACGAGATAAAAAATACTTAATGCCAGTACCCCAAATGAATATTATTAACGGCGGTGTCCATGCCGATAATTCATTAGCGATACAAGAATTTATGATTTTGCCAGTAGGTGCGCCTACTTTTAGTGAAGCGTTACGATGGGGGGTTGAGGTCTTTCATTGTTTAAAATCCTATCTAAAAAAACAAGGTTTCAATACCAATGTTGGCGATGAAGGGGGGTTTGCACCTACTTTTCAGTCACATCAGGAAGCAATTGAAAGTATTTTAGTCGCTATTCAACAAGCAGGATATAAGCCAGGCAAGGATATCTATTTAGGTTTAGATGCAGCAAGTAATGAATTTTATCATCACGGAAAATATTGTTTAGAGAATAAGGAATTAGATACGGAACAATGGATTCTTTATTTAGAGAATTTCGTGAAACAATATCCTATTATTAGCATAGAAGATGGAATGGCCGAATCCGATGAGTCAGGCTGGCTACAACTCACACAACGACTGGGTAAACAAATTCAACTGGTCGGAGATGATTTATTTGTGACTAATCCCGTTTTATTCGAGCAAGGAATAGATAAAAAATTAGCCAATGCGATTCTTATAAAATTGAATCAGATTGGTACTGTGAGTGAAACCTTAGAGGTGATTTCGCTCGCAAAGCAAGCACACTATGCAACGGTGATTTCACATCGTTCGGGTGAAACAGAAGATACCAGTATTGCCGATTTAGCGGTGGGTACTAGAGCTGGCCAGATAAAAACCGGTTCCGTGTCTCGCACCGATCGAACCGCTAAATACAATCGTTTGTTACGGATTGAAGCAGAGCTTTCAAAGAAAAATCAGGTAGATTATGCAGGGATTCAATTTTTTTCACGTTTTTTAAATAGTCATTAAATGAAACCGCTCATTGTTATTTTGACACTACTTTTTTTAAGTTTGCAATACAAGCTTTGGTTTGTACAAGAGGGTGTATGGCGAGTGCACCAACTTAAAAAACAGATTACTATGCAAATGAAAGAAAATACACAGCTCAGCCAGCGCAATACGGCTATGGTTGCTGAAATTAAGGATCTTAAGTCAGGTAAAGTCGCCTTGGAAGAACATGCGCGTCATGATCTCAATATGGTAAAATCCAATGAGTTATTTTATATGCTAGTGGATAAGCCAGAAAAGAAAAAAAAAGCTAACCTACATTAAAATTTAATCGGTTTCCAGATTCGAATAATGGGTGCTAAAGCTAATATTTTGATATTGCGTAAAGGGGGAAATTCGAGTGAAGTATCCGAATTAATCACATAGAGATCGAAACGATTAGCAGCATGTCCTATTTTTACGCGTCTAACCATTAGCTCTTTTCCTTCCAGTTCAATGATACAGTCTGCGCCGTGAGCCAGCTCCATATTTTTACCGATTAATTTTTTTCCAGCCACCAGATCGCCTGGACTATAAAGCGGTTTCATACTTTCATTATCAATAAGATATATCAGATGCTCAGGATAATTTTTTCTAAAAAGCGTTAATTCCTCTTTAATTTCGATATTTTCCATGGGATAGTCGGATTTCTTCTCGTTAATAGAGGTTCTGGATAATGATTCAAGATTTTTATAATTTAATTTAGAAAGTTTGCTTGAGTCGGTTACCTTCGGCGGTTCGCCATATCCTGTCATCAACCAGATCACTGAACACTCTATTCCTTCTTCACGCATAGCCTTACAGACTTTTTGTGCTCCACGTTCAGTGACATTACTATACCCTTGTTCCCAATAATTAATGGTGGTTAAGCCCAGATTACAATGTTGAGCAAATTCTTTCATTGAAAGGTGCGACATTTTTCGCAAAAATTTGAGTCGATTAGCGCGTTCTTGAATATCCAAGGCGAGAGAGGAGTTTTTTTCTTTTATGGATTTAGGATTTTTCTTCATTATCTTCCTTTACTAAATTTGACATAAAATGTCTATTAAGATAATATTTAGTCTTAATAAAAGACTAAATAGCGTTTATCTTCTTTTATTTAAGGAGCTTTATTTATGTAAATTCTTTGCTGCATGAATGTTTAAAAAAGTAACAAATAAGGTGCAAATAGTACCGATTAAGATAAAACTATTTTTCAAATTAACTATTTAAGATTATTTCGATCAGAATAATTAAATCTTTCGGTTAATAGTTAACCAGAATAGTTCTGATATTTTTAAAAGAGGTATATATCCTTAAACTTAAAATGATAAATTAAAAGATGACGGTTGCTTTTTTAAATTAAAGCGGTTATTTAGTCAATTAGACTATAGCAGTCATTATTTTATAAACACAACTTAAATTTCATAAAGGAAACATCGCGTAATGTATCCATTATAACGAATATCCTCCATAGAGTGGATAGTATGAGTTGTATTTATTTAAAAAAGTATGAAAATTAAGTCATAGTATTGTAATCTTATGGCTGACCGTACTTAAATTGTTTGATCTTAAGACTAAAAATCGCAAAACTTCTGTTTTTGAAAAAATTTATAGCGTTATATTTTGGATAATTATAAAAATTTAGTTGAACAACCTATAAAAGGAAATAAAACGATTGCTCAATTTATGGAGAAGAACAATGTCAATATTAAAATTACGAACCCATCTCGTTGAAAAAATTAAAGATTTTGGAAATAGCTTGCATCCGGGGTTGAAAAAATCTTTAGTAGAAAATTTACCGATGAAAAATACCGGTCAATCTGTGGCTAGAATTTTATCGATAGACGATAATAAAATTTGTCAAAAAATCAATGTTAGTCATCTTCAGAAATTCGGTTGTTACGTAGAATGCGTCCATTCAGCACGCAGGGCGTTAGAAAAATTGACTTTATCTTACAAAGTTATACTTTTAGATGTCAATTTACCGGATTGTAGTACCAAGATCTTTATTAATTTAATTCGTAGTGATGAAAGAAATGTTAACCAAAGGTCACCTATCGTATTAACCAGTAGTTGGTTAAATGATGCCTGCAAAAAAAATTATTTGGCTTTAGGTGTCAATGAAGTGTACCTAAAACCTATACAAGAAAAAGATTTTAAAAAAATTTTACAAAACTATGGAGTGATTACTTAAAAACTTAACTGACAACATCTGGAAGATTAATAAAAAATCGGTGAAAAAAATTTGTTTCTAACAAGTAGAAATTAATTGGCCATCTTCCATATGTAAAATTTTATCCAATCGGCTAGCGAGATTCTGATCATGCGTGACAATCACTAAGCTGGTATTAAATTCTGTATTGAGCTCAAGTAAAGTTTGATAAACCTGCTCTGCAGTATGACTGTCGAGATTACCCGTCGGTTCATCGGCTAATATACAAAGTGGATTATTAACCAGTGCTCTGACGATGGCAGTGCGTTGACGTTCTCCACCCGATAACTCACCTAGTTTATGATGTTGTCGATGTATTAAGCCGACTTTTTTTAATAAATTAAGTGCTTTTTTCTGAGCGAATACCGGTTTAACACCGGCTAGCAATAATGGGATACACGTATTTTCTAATACAGTAAATTCAGGTAATAAATGGTGAAATTGATAAATAAAGCCAAGATAACGATTACGTAGATGGCTGCGATGGTTTTCGCTCAACTCAGCTAGGTTTTGCCCTGCCAGAAAAACTTCACCCGAGCTGGGCCGATCCAATCCTCCTAATAAATGCAGTAGTGTACTTTTTCCTGCGCCTGAAGGGCCAACAATAGCAATACGCTCACGAGCTTTTACAGAAAAGTTAATAGGCTTGAGGACTTCTACATACAAAGAGCCATCATGAAAGGTTTTGCTTAATTCAGTACAACTCAGAACAGTGGTATTCTGTTTAAGCGGTCTCGCAAAATCGCTAGATGATCTATTCATAACGTAAAGCCTCCGCGGGAAGTGTACGCGCGGCTTTTAATGCCGGATAGATAGTGGCTAATAAACTCATACCCAAAGCAGCTAAACAAATATGAATGACGTCGGCTGTTTCAATCTTGGAAGGTAATTTATCCACGAAAAAGTAGACATTAGAAGCAAAAATTTGTATATGAAAAGTATGTTCAATAAAGCTTAAGAGGTTACCGACTTGAGAGGCTAACGCAATTCCACCGATTAAGCCCAGTAATGTACCGCTAAAACCAATCACGCACCCTTGAACCATAAAAATACTTAAAATCGTACCAGGTGTAGCGCCTAGGGTGCGCAAAATCGCAATATCCGATTGTTTATCAGTGACCACCATCATTAACGATGACACTAAATTAAAGGCAGAGATCGCAATTAATAATAATAAAATAAAAAACATCATTCTTTTTTCTAAAGAAATAGCATACATCAAACTACCGTAGGTACTAGTCCAATCGGTTACGGTATAAGTTGGAGGGAGTGCTTTATTAAGCTCGCTGGAAACCTGGGGGGCCGCATACAAATCATTTAATTTTAGTCGTAAGCCGGTTACACTTTGACCTAATTGAAAGAGAGTTTGCGCATCTTTTAGTGCGATGTAAGCCATACTACTTTCAAAGCCAAAACTTCGTCCGACCTGAAAAATCCCACTGACGGTAAACGTTTTAAAACGTGGAATAATACCGACTGGAGTTAAACTAACACGGGGTGTGATAATATTGACCTTGTCACCGATTTGGATACCCAAACCTAAGGCCAATTCTTCGCCCAACACAATGTTATAGTGACCCGGTTTTAAATTGAAACTACCTTCCACTATTTTGTGTGGTATTTCAGAAACGTTTTTTTCTAATTCAGGAAGCACGCCGGTGATCATAATCGGATGCGGTTGTCCTTGATCGACTAACATACCTTGTCCGGATGCATACGGGGCGCTGGCAATCACGCCGGCTTGTTGAGATACTTTTTGTATTAACGGAGCAATTTGCGTCAATGGATGGCCGCTCGTCGCAGTGATAGCGACTTGAGTGGCTATGTTAAAGATACGATCGCGAATCGCATTATCAAACCCATTCATTACCGATAAAACCGTGATTAAGACCGTGACCCCGAGAGCAATACCGATCATCGATGTCAACGAAATAAAGGAAATGAAATGATTACGTTTTTTTGCACGGGTATAACGCAAACCTATATATAAAGCGATGGGACGGAACACACTAAAACCCTATTAATGTTGTTAAGGTAATATACCATTCACTGGAAAGAATGCGAATTTTTATGTCCCGGAATATGGCACTAGCGTTAAATTCCAAGCTTAGGGGAGAAAAGAGGTATTTTTGCTATACTGTTTCAGTCGGTTCACCCATAGCAACGATGGCATGAAATCCACCGTCAACATGGATGATTTCCCCGGTAATTCCTGAAGCCATATTCGAACAGAGGAAAGCTGCCGTATTTCCGACTTGTTCTATGGTGGTATTTTGGCGTAAGGGCGTAACGGCAGCATTATAAGCTAGAATTTTTCGAAAACCTGAGATGCCTGAGGCGGCTAGCGTACGAATTGGTCCAGCGGAGATGGCATTAACACGGATGTGTTTGGGACCTAAGCTATTCGCTAGATAACGAACATTGGCCTCTAAACTCGCTTTCGCTAAACCCATAATATTATAGTTTTGCAAAGCCTTTTCGGATCCCAGATAACTGAGCGTTAGGATAGCTCCTCCGTTCGGTTGGTCTGTCATCATCGGATACGCTGCTTTGGCTAATGCCGCTAAACTATAGCTACTGATGTCATGTGCAATTCTAAAACCCTCACGATTTACATTGTCGAGATAATCGCCCTGCAATTGATCGGCGGGTGCGTAAGCAACGGAATGAACTAAACTATCCAATCCATCCCAACTGACATTGAGTTGCTTAAAAAGTTCGGTAATATCTTCATCTCGACTGACATCGCAAGGAATGACGATGTTCGAATCAAAGTCTCTATTTGCCATTTTAGTGACACGGTCTTTTAATTTTTCACCTTGGTAGGCAAAGGCGAGTTTTGCTCCTTCGCGGTGCATGGCTTCCGCGATTCCGTAAGCAATCGATCGATTACTTGCTAAACCAACAATTAAGGCACGTTTATTATCTAGCAGACCCATGATTTTCCTCTTTACTTTTGTTGCTAAAATTATTTAATAATTCACGAATTTTGGCTTTGATAAGTTCAATCGCAATTCGATTTTCGCCGCCCCGTGGAACAATGATATCTGCATAATGTTTCGAAGGTTCGATGAATTGCGAATACATCGGACGAACGGTTTCTTGATATTGTGCTAACACCGCCTCAATTTCTCTACCGCGCTCTATGACATCACGTTTGATGCGGCGACTCAAACAAACATCTAATGGTGTATCCATATAGATGCGAATATCCATCAATTCCCTTAAGCTAATTTCAGCAAAAAGTAAAATCCCTTCTAAGACAATAATGGTATGTGGACCCAGAGGTCGTGTTTGTTGCTCACGAATATGGAGCGTGTGATTATAAATAGGAATTTCTACTGATTTACCAGATTGCAATTGCTTGAGATGATGGATAAGTAAGTCATGATCAAAAGCATCCGGATGGTCATAATTGTTTTCTAAGCGTTTTTCAAAGGCGAGGGTACTGTTATCTTTATAATAAGAATCTTCCGAGATAACAGCGACTTGTTCAGAGCCCAGTTCTTTGACAATAGTATGGGCCAATAAACTCTTGCCCGAAGCAGACGCTCCGGCGATACCGATGATGATACAACGCTGAGTCATACAAGCCTTAGTATTCAATAAATGCTCGTAAGTTAGCAGTTTTTTATAAAAAGGTAAATGGCATAAATAGTATTGATGATCAGTATACGGTTTATTTAATACTTTTATTATATTAAGCAACAATTATATGTAAAATATAAAAGCCTAACGAATATAAATAATACAAAGGAAGTTTTCTGTGACATTTTCTTATGCGCTATTGCTAGGCGCTTTTTTTCTAGCATTGCTTCAATGCAGCATTCCTTTAGCCGGTCTTTATTACCAACATCTTAATTGGCTTAAATGGATTAAACCTATAACACTGTCACAATTTACATTCATTGTGCTGGCTATGCTAAGTTTAGCCTATGCGTTTTTAGTCAATGATTTTTCCTTTGTGTATGTAGCGCAAAATTCTAATACCCACTTGCCTTGGTTTTATCGTGTGTGTGCCTTATGGGGTGGACATGAAGGTTCTCTATTATTATGGGTGTTTATTTTAAATCTATGGACAGTTGCCGTCATTGTTTTAAATCAATCCATCGAATTGGCTTTATTAGCACGAGTCGTATCGGTACTGGGATTTATTAGCGCAGGTTTTCTATTATTTCTACTGACACTCTCGAATCCATTTAGTTTAGCGGCAGAACGAATGATGGATGGACGAGATCTGAATCCTTTATTACAAGATCCAGGTTTAATTATTCATCCGCCGTTACTTTATATGGGTTATGTGGGTTTTTCGGTCAGTTTTGCTTTTGCTATAGCCGCATTATTAAGCGGTCGTTTCGATAAGCAATGGGCAACTTGGATGCGGCCTTGGACTTTAGCGGCCTGGTGTTTTTTGACGTGGGGAATTGTATCAGGCAGTTGGTGGGCTTATCGTGTGTTAGGTTGGGGAGGTTGGTGGTTTTGGGATCCCGTCGAAAACGCATCGCTATTACCTTGGCTTGCGGGCACCGCGTTAATTCACTCTTTATTAGTGGTAGAAAAAAAAGAATTACTAAAAACCTGGGTGATATTACTTGCCATATTAACCTTTGCCTTAAGTTTAATCGGCACTTTTATCGTGCGTTCCGGAATTTTGATTTCCGTGCATGCCTTTGCGGTTGATCCTTGGCGGGGTGTTTTCATGTTAGGTTTATTGGTGGTATTGATAGGAACCGCGTTGGCTATTTATGCCTTTAAAATCCATCGATTAAAACAACAAGATTTACACGTGAGTTTGCTCTCCCGCACCACACTTTTAATCGTGAATAATGTTTTATTAAGTGTGATGGTATTTACTGTGTTACTTGGCACATTGTATCCGTTAATTATTGAAGTATTAGATTTTGGTAAGCTTTCCGTGGGCGCACCGTATTTTAATCTCGTGTTGACACCTTTCGCTATTTTAATATTATTTTTTATGGGCCTATCCTATTTAATACCCTGGCAGCATCAAGTACGTGGCGAGATTTTAAGAAAAATAGTTAGTATCCTACTCAGTTCATTCAGTTTAAGTTTTATCTTGATTATTTTGTTGAGTAAAGAACTGCATTGGCAAGTGCTAATAGGCTTAAGCTTGACATTATGGATCCTATTAAATACTTTACAGTTGCTAGTGACATCGTTTAAAAAAAAATTAAGCTTAAAAAATATTATAAAAACGCAAGGTGCAATGTTAGTCGCACACTTAGGTGTTGCTATTCTAGCGATAGGAATCATTTTAAGCAGTTATTATAGTCTTGAGCGTAATGTGCGAATGAGTATCGGAGAAAGCTTGTCATTAGCAGGTTATCATTTTACTTTGCAACAGGTGGATGCCTTGCAAGGTCCTAATTACACTGGCGCGGTGGCTACTATTCAAGTGAACCATCAAAGTAGTCTATTTCTACGGCCACAATTACGTTATTATCCCATAACCGATGTCATGATCGGCAAACCCGCTATTGCAGCAGGTATTTGGCGCGATTTATATGTGTCTTTGGCTGAGCCGGTGGGCAAACAGACCTGGGCTTTACGTTTTTATTACAAACCTTTTGTACGTTGGATTTGGATGGGCGGTTTATGCATGATACTTGGTGGTCTATGGGCCATACTCTCCAGACGCTATAAAAAAATTAAGTATTAGTATTCATGCGTTATATTATTCCGCTAATTATTTTATTGATCATCGTCTGTTTTTTATGGCAAGGTTTAGAAAAGGACCCCAATCACCTGCCATCGCCATTAATTAATCAACCGATTTCAGAATTTTCAGCCAATGATTTACTAAAAAAATCAATAACATTAAGAAAAAAAATATTTTTGCAACATTGGACACTGTTAGTCGTGTGGTCAAGCTGGTGTTTAACTTGTGCTGAAGAACAGTCTTTTTTATTAAGTTTGAAGAAAAATCATGCCATTTCTATTTACGGTTTAAATTACCGTGATGAATTTAATCAGGCAAAACAATGGCTAAGACAACAAGGCAATCCCTTTCAAAAAATTATTTTTGACCCGCAAGGGTTACTTGCTATAGATTTAGGCGTTTATGGTGTGCCTGAAAGCTATTTAATCGATCCACAAGGCATTATTCGTTATAAGCAGGTAGGCCCATTAACTTCGTCGATTTGGATACAGAATATGCAACCACTTATTAAACATCTCCATAAAAGTCAATCATAGATTAATTAAAATTTTATCATGCAAGGCGTTAAAAAATTTTTAAAAAAAAATAGTTTAAGAAAACTATTCTGGTTAGCCATTTTTTTTTCTCCATTAGCTTTTTCTGAATTAAGCGAAATGTATGTCTTTGATTCTTCAGAGAAAAAAATCCAATTTGAAGAAATCACTCATGAAATACGCTGTTTAGTTTGTCAAAATCAAAACTTAGCCGATTCGAATGCGCCTCTAGCAAACGATCTGCGTTTAGTGATTTATCGACGAATCAAGCAGGGCGAATCGGTAGACCAAGTAAAAAATTATTTAGTGAGCCGTTATGGTGAGTTTATTTCATTTAAGCCCGCTTTCTCGCGTATAACCTTTTGCTTGTGGTTATCCCCGTTTATTTTATTATTAGTTATTTTGCTCATACTATTACTCAAAATAAAGAAATTCGATACTCGAATTTCAAGTTCTTAAATGATGACTTATCAACCTCTTAGCTATGATCATCCATAAAAACTTTGTAAGATCACAACTTAAAATTAGATCTACTCCGAGTAGATACTCTCTTAACTCCACGAATAACTACTTTTATTTTGTAATTTTTCAAATTTATCGATAGCCCTATATATCTGATTTTCG